>JALQXV010000011.1 GCA_023263015.1 Candidatus Saccharimonadia bacterium | reverse complement strand
ACACACGGCGAACCTATAACAGTTAACGCTCACCCACACTGCAATAAAGACGAAACAATCTTTGTGGTGCATAACGGCATTATCGAAAACCATCGTGAGATTAAAGAAATGTTAACGGCAGCGGGCTATACATTTGTATCGCAAACCGATACCGAAGTTATCCCGCACCTAATCGACTACCACTTAAAGCAGCATCAGTCATTCGAAAAAGCATTCGAGGCTGCCGTACAGGACCTACACGGGGCCTACGCTATTGGAGCAGTCACTATTTCCGAACCTGAAGCACTGTACGTTGCACGTTTAAGCAGCCCGCTTGTTATTGGGATAGGCGAAGGCGAAAACTTTATAGCATCAGACCCGACCGCTATTGCAGAGCACACTAAAAAAGTGATCTTTGTAAACGATCACGAAATTGCCAAAGTCACTCCTAACGATGTAAGTGTAAGAAATATTGAGCACGATAAATCTGTTAAACACATACCAACTGAACTTGATTACGATATTGAGCAGGCCGGCTTAAACGGCTTTGAGCACTACATGATTAAAGAGATTCATGAAGCACCCGACACGGTACGTTCTGCCACACGGGGTCGAATACGCCCAGAATCTGGCACTGTTCGTCTAGGTGGCCTAGAAATTGTAGAAAAGCAGCTACAACATATTGATCGAATTGTTATTGTGGCTTGCGGTACATCATATTATGCAGGTTTGATTGGTGAATATTTGCTTGAAGAGATTGCCGGAATTCCGGTTGAAGTTCATCAAGCCAGCGAATTTAAGTATAGAACCGAACCATTCTCTCGCAGCACCGCTCTACTGGCAATTTCTCAGTCTGGCGAAACCGCGGACACGATCGCTGCTATTAAAAAGGTTGAGGGCTATGGCGTGCTAAAGCTTGGCATTGTTAACGCAGTTGGCTCAACCATTGCTCGTATAACTGACGCCGGTGTTTACTGTCATGCTGGCCCAGAGCAGTCGGTAGCAAGTACTAAGGCCTTTATGGCGCAGGTCACTATTTTAACCGAGATTGCCCTTGCGCTGAGCCATGGTAACACACCGTTATATCGTCCGATTTTAGAAGAGCTAGCCAATCTGCCAGACAAGTTAAACGAAGTGATTAATAGCGCAGACGACATAAAGAAACTAGCGAAACAGTACGCGAACTACCGCGACATGCTATTCATTGGCCGTGGCTACACCTACCCTTGCGCGTTGGAGGGCGCTCTTAAACTTAAGGAGGTGTCGTACATTCATGCCGAAGGCTACTCGGCTGGTGAAATGAAGCATGGGCCATTAGCGATGATAGACGAGAACTTCGCGACATTCGCATTTGCAACAGATTCCGAGCTACTAGACAAAACTATGTCCAACATTGAGGAAATCAGAGCACGCAAAGGGCCTGTGATTGCTGTGGCCTCAAAAGGCAACGAAAGTGTTAAAGATATAGTCAAGGATGTGATCTATATTCCCAAAACAATTGAGCAACTGCAACCGTTAATAATTGGTGTTGTTATTCAACTTTTTGCTTACTACGTAGCCGTCGAAAAAGGCTTAGACGTTGACCGCCCACGCAACCTAGCAAAGTCAGTAACAGTAGAGTAAAATTAAGTAATGAACGAACTACACTTTTCTCCAGAGACAACCAAAGCAGAAATTTTTGAACAAACTCGAGCGTACCTCGATAACTTGAACCTAGGTATTGCAGACGTTGATGACCAACGACCTTGGGGTGGCTTCTTTGTCATAAGCCCTGACTCAACAGATGATTTCATTGAGCAGTACTTCCCAGAACTAGATAAGGCCGAGATCTATAAGTACGGCTCCGAACTCAGCCCAAAGATCTTGCTGGTCCAGCCAGAGCAAAAACTTTCATGGCAGTACCACCACCGACGTGCCGAATTATGGAAAGCCGTTCTTGGACCAGTTGCGGTATACGAAAGCATGACCGACGAACTTCCTGAGGCGCCACGCGTCCTAGAAACAGGTGAAGCCGTACAGCATGACGACCTTGCTCGACACCGACTCGCCGGTTTGGGAAACTGGGGTGTAGTAGCCGAAATTTGGCAACACACCGTCGAAGGTCAACCATCCGATGAAGCTGACATTGTGCGCGTTTCTGACGACTATAACCGAAGCTAGTTTCGCCGCTCTGACTGATAGCTGTTTACAGCCAGTTTTATAAAGTCGATTTGTGACTCCATCATATTTGGCGGTAGCTCGTTGACTGGATAAAATGTGCCCACAATTGGATCTTCGTAAACTTCAACCCAAAAGATCTGTGCATGCTCCATACCACGACGACTGGAATGCAACTGGGTGCCAACAAAGTGTCCATTTGAAATCTTTATGCCCTTCAGCTCGTCTTGCCGAATACGCTCAAAAGCTTTGTAAATATCTCCAGAGCTGTCCGTTGGACGTACAACCGTGCCTGGGGTATGAACTTCGCCTGGCCAAATATCATCATCTGGTTCTCGCTCGAGCAGCAAAACTTCGACTACGCCATTATTAGTTCGTAAAGGGACAAATTCAATAATAGAAAGAACCACAAGCCGAGCAATCTGCACAAAAATTTCGTATGGCAGAAAGCCGGGCTCTAGCTTAGACAATAGATCTGCTAGTTGTTTTTCTTCAGCTTTATCCATATTGGTTTAACTATGCAACTTGGCAAAGAACGTCAACGCCAACTGCAGTTTCCTGCCATGATTCGACTTCGATTGAATCGATGCCCATAGCTTTTACTGGGTAGTCGTTGCCGCCCTCTTGCAAGCTATCACCAAAGAAAAGGATTTCATCCTTGCCTATTCCAAGAGCTTCCATAAGCTTACGCATACCGTATGCTTTGTCTACACCAATACGAGTGATGTCGACTGACGTTGTGCCACCTACACGTACTTCTAGATCATCTACACGAGCCGCAACATAGTCACGTAAAGCGGTCTTCTTTTTCTTATCAGGGTCCCATGCGTACTTCTTCTCTGCAGGAGCCTGTTGTCCAAGTGCAGAAAAAGTAATCTGACTACCACGGTCTTCAATAATGTCTCCGTATGGCTTCTCTTCCCAAAGGCCGAGCTCTTTAGCTCCTTCGGTTAGTGCTGTAATCACGTTCTGTTTCTGTTCTTCGGTAAGATCCTCGGCGTAAAGCTGCTTCCAGTCTTGTTTCGACTCTTCATAGCGGTAATAACGAGTTCCGCATGACGGCATTAGATGGAATCGGTTAAGTAAGTGCGGCTCAATCTCAAGTCGGTCAATGACCTGCTTCTTGAATTGTTCAAAGCGACCACCAGAGATAATACAAATTTCATAGTCTTGCACAAGTTTGCCAAGTAATTCTGACATCTTGTCACTAATTGGAGACTTAGTTACTGCTAAGGTGTCGTCAAGGTCAAAAGCGATTACTTTTTTAGACATAGTTATTTCTCAAGCTCCTTATTCATTTGCTTAACAATATCACCGACTTTTTGTGACAAGTCTTTACGAGTGACCAGAATACCGTTCGGGGTGTTCACGATCGCTACATTGTCTAAGCCAATCACAATTACCGGCTTCTCTTCTTCGTTACGAATATACGCATTCTCAACTTCTTCGCTACGAATAAGATTGCCTCGGAAGTGATTACCTTGCTCATCTGACTCGTTAGCCAAATGAAGATCCTTAAACGAACCAAGGTCCATCCAGTCAAAGCTGGCAGAGATTACTGCTAGGTCTTTAGCTTTTTCAATTAGGGCGCGGTCGATAACTTCATTTTCAAAGCTAAGGTAGATATCTTTGTATTCATCTGAAGAAGGATCATCAATTGCGCACAGTTTTAGGTAATTTTCTTTAAGCTCCGGTGCACTAGCTTCCATTTCCTTTAGGAATGTATTAATTGAGCCAACAAAGTAGCCACAGTTCCAGAGATAATTACCAGAGGCAATATAGCTCTTAGCAGTTTCAAAATCTGGCTTTTCTTTAAAGCTTTCTACGCGATGAACATTTGCCTGTCCGTCAATTTCGCCATTGCGATGGATATATCCAAAACCAGTCGCTGGATATGTTGGCTCAATCCCAATTAGCGCAATCTCGTTGTACTTTTCAGAGGTAGCAGCTGCTACTTGGAAAGAGCGAACAAAGCCTTCGGTATCACGAATATGGTGATCAGCCGAAAGAAAAACAATTGGCTCGTCAGCACTATGTTTTTTAGAAATGTGAGCTAGTGCCGCCACAATACAGTTCGCTGTACCGCGCCGACCAGGTTCAACGATAAAGTTCTCGTCTCCAAGCTCTGGGAGCTGGTCTTTGATGTGATGCGCGTGACTAATGTCTGGAACGACGTATACGTTGTCGCTCATTCGGCGAGCTCGCTCGTATGTGTTCTGAACCATTGATTTCTCGCCGGCTAGCGCTAAAAGTTGTTTTGGATAGTCTGAGGTCGAGAGCGGCCACAAACGTGTACCTGACCCCCCTGCAATTATTACTACGATCATATAAAAACCATTATAACCGATCTAAATAATTAGTTCTTAGCTAAGTAGAATTTGACAACGGTAAAACTCTCGACAAAACGCTTATCTTTTGTTATAATAATGTTAAATTATGACAAAAATAAAACTACGATCAAAAATAACCATTCTCAGCCTCCTCGCAGCTGTTGTGGTCATAGGGGGTGGAGTTTTTATATACACGCAAAAGTCTGGGCAATCAAAGGTTGAACCAGCGACCACCAATGCGCAAAAAGAAACCGTTAATCTTGACCCTCCAACCGAAAATGAAAAGAAGCAAGCCGAAGATAATAAGCAGCAGATTAATGACAATGCAGCCAAGGTAAAAGCTCAACAAGAACAAAATAGCGGAAGCGGCCTCCGAACTGTTAAACCTGTCGTAACTTACGCCGAACAAAACGGCAATAAAATTGAGGTCGGCAGTTACGTGCCTGGAATTTTTGAAGACGGCGGAACTTGCACCATAGAGCTAACTAACGGCGCAAAGATTACCCGTAGTGTATCTGCGGTTAAAGAAGGCAATGCGACCTACTGCCCAACCGTATCTGTTGACTCCTCTGAATTTGCCAGTAAAGGCATGTGGCAGGCTTCTGTTTCGTATAAGTCATCTTTTGCCAGCGGTCAATCAGATACTACTAAATTTGAGGTTAGATAATGATCAAGAAACTATTCCTTCTCTTAGTCCTGACGTTTAGCCTAGTGACAGTTTTAGGTTACCGTTCAGATCGAGTTGAGGCTTTATCTGGCTCTGACTTTCAGGCTGGCAGGATTATTGATGATGGCATGTTCTATAACGGCAAAGGCTTGATGCCACTTCAGATTCAAGCCTTTCTTGATGCTAAAGTTCCAACCTGTGACACGTATCATGCTCGAAGTTCAAGCCCTAACGACTCGGGCGCTCCATACACATGTCTTAAAGATTACCGCCAAGATACGTGGAGCATTGCAGGTGACGCATACTGTAATGGCTTTAGTGGTGGCAACAAATCTGCTGCCGAAATTATTTATGAAGTAGGTGTTAGTTGCGGTATTAACCAAAAAGTAATCCTAATCACTCTGCAAAAAGAGCAATCTTTTATTACAGATACTTGGCCATGGGCAATTCAGTACACCAAAGCCACCGGTTTTGGCTGCCCAGATAATCCACCTGCTAACTGGCCTAATGGCTGTGACCCAAATTACGCTGGATTCTTTAAGCAAGTCTATTACGGTGCCCGTCAATTTAAGCGTTACGCCCAAGATACAAACATATTTACCAGCTATCGTCCTTACCGCAATAATTTCATTGGTTACAATCCAAATGGCGGCTGTAGCGGTTCTAATGTCTATATCCAGAATCAAGCTACTTCAAGCCTTTATATCTATACCCCGTATCAGCCAAATGCAGCAGCGCTGAACAACTTATACGGCACCGGTGATGGATGTAGTGCCTATGGTAACCGTAACTTCTGGCGCATGTTTAATGAATGGTTTGGTACGACCTACTCTGACTTGTTTAGTGCCACCTACCACGGTCAAGGTCCTACCCCAAGTATTTATCCTGGAGAAACTAAAACTTCATACATTGAATTTAAGAACAACGGTAACTGGGACTGGCACGATGATGGCATGAGCTGGCCGGGCATTCCGCCGGTTCACTTAGCAGCCACTCGAGACATTAACCGCGCAAGCATCTTCAGTTATGGCTGGCCGTCAGCTGGTCGCCCTAACCTAATGTTTAGCAAAGTATTCGAGAATGACGGCGTTACGCTAGCTGCAAATCAACACCTCGTAAAACCAGGGCAAGTTGCACGCTTTGAGTTCAAGGTGACAGCACCGTGGACGCTACAGCCAGGCGTATATCGTGAGCACTTCCAGCCTGTTCTAGAGGGTAGTGACGCATGGAATATTGGCGGACTTGCTTGGTTTGATATTGATGTTAAGCCACGTTATCAGGCAACCTTCCATTCACAAAGCGCTTATCCTAAATTAAACGCTGGCGAAAGCAAGCCAATGCAGATTTCGTACCGCAATACCGGTGGAGACTGGTGGTACGATGACGTTTCTCGACCTAATAGCGTTGTGACTCCAATTCACTTAGCAGCCACTCGAGACATTAACCGCGCAAGCATCTTCAGTTATGGCTGGCCGTCAGCTGGTCGCCCTGCCGTTGTGTTCGCTCGAGTCTACGAAGCAAACGGTACAACATTATCCGCCGAGCAACATATTGTGAAGCCAAATCAAATCGCGCGATTCGAGTTTAATGTGACAGCACCGTGGACGCTACAGCCAGGCGTATATCGTGAGCACTTCCAGCCTGTTGCTGAAGGAGCTAGCAACTGGCAAATGCAAGGCTTGTCTTGGCTAGACGTTAGTCGTTAGAACTTAGCTCAGAACTAATTAAATCGTACATGCCTTGGGCATACTGTCTGTGGCTATGATTTTTATTAATGTAGCTAAGACTATTTGCTTTGATCGAATCTAACTTTTCGGTATCGGCAATAAGCTCCTTCAGCGCTGGAACGGTATCTTCTGGGACATCTACTGCAAGAACACTATCCTTAGGTAGCTCAGAATACCAACCAAAGTCTCGTACAATTACCGCACCGCCAAACCGCATCTGTTCAAGCGTTGTAAGTGAAGTTTCGCCTTTGTAAACAAGTCGAACATTAACAAGAATATCAGTAGCAGCCATCAGATTCTGGAACTCAAAGTCGGTTGGGTTTGTCTTAAGATTAACGTGCGAAAGCTTTTTGAGCATGTCGAGCTGTTCAGGTTCAACAGCACTGTAACCAAAGATATTGATATTACATGATGCAAAGTCATCATCTTGGGCGATTTGCTCAATAATATCGGTACCCTTTACTTTGGCAATAATCCCTGCTAATGAGATCGTTAGACGTTCTCGTTGTGGTTTAGCGATATCTGGGAATACTGGAGTGGCAGTTGGAAGATTGATCTTTTTTACTGGAATTTCTTTATTAAGAAGTCGATTCTTAACGGCTTCTTGGGCGTATTTAGAATGCGTAACAATTCCCTTTTGACCGTTTGCAATACTTGTTAAAAACGAGCTCTTACGTTTTTGAGCACCTGAGCCGGATAGCTTATCAAGCTCAACTTCGAGCTGATAGCGTTGCTTGGTGATAAAGCCTTGATCGAGCAAGCTGTCGTAGGCGCCGCCCAAGTTTGTGTCGTGGAAAATGATATACCCAGGCAACGCTAAAGCGGTACGGATGATATTTAGATGATATTCGCTGTTGCCAACGTGATATATGACGGCATCATAGTTCTCGTAGAGCTCTGGCGTAAAATCTTCGGCTTCATAGCATTTTGCAAGATGCGCCAACAAGTTAGGACGAATATAACGGTGGTTCTCGCCCCTGTCAAAATAGTAGTCTATGTCAAAGTAATCAGCATACTCAGCGTGCGACTCGGCGACCACTTTACCAATTGCCGAGAAGCCAGACGGATCTGGACAAAAGATAGCAACTTTTGGTTTGCTTGTGATTTCTGCAACCGCAGCTTTTGTACTACTTAGTACAAGGTCAGCCGATCGTGACCACTGATATTTGTCCATAATTTTTTTATATTCTGGCTTGTTGGTTGATCCATTGAGCGCAAGTTGATTGGCGCGCGTTAAACCAGCAGCTATCGAAGTTACGTCGAGTGGGTCAAAGTAGCAGAACGCCGTTTTGGACATCTCTTTAAATACAGGGATATCCGAACAAGCTATTACTTTGTTTTCTTCTACCGCTTCGAGAATCGGTAGACCAAGGCCTTCATATTCACTTGCGAAAAACGTAAACCGAGAGTTTTTGTATATCCACGCTAGTTCAGCTTCTGATACATTGCCAGTAAAAATAACGTTTTTGGATAGTCGAGATAAATCAGCCCGTGCATCTTCGCTAAACGATGAGGTAACTACCAGCATTAACTGAGGGTCGTGCTCAACTCTAAATGTTTCAAATGCCTCAACTGCTCGATGGTTATTCTTTCGAAGTTCCTGCCCAGACGCCATGAGAACAAAATCATTTTTAGTAAAGCCTTTAGGCGCTGAACCGACTGAAGCTTGCCTTGGTATGCTCGCACCATCAATATTGGTAATCTTAGCTTCAGGGATACCTAAAAGAATGTGTAGATCATTTGCTACAGTTTTGGAGATTGTTAAGATTCTGTCGGCCTCAAATACAGTTGCCGTGTGCGGTAGGTAAAAGTTATTAAAGAAGCCTTTAAATTGCCCGTACCGCTGATGATATAACAACGGGATTGAATCATAGTAAATGAGCATTTTGGTAGCGTTTACAGAGTTGTCAGGGAAAACCGGCGAAACTTCATCAAGGTAAAGTGCAAGAATTAAGAAATTCACAGCATCATCCGAGTAATTACGACTAATATAGTCGGTCACAATAACCTTATTGGCATCAACTGATGATTTAACAGAATAATCAGTCCGAGGCTCTCTTGGTAATTCAAGGTCAAGCTTTAGAATCTCGGCGTCACCAAAAAGTGCATTAATGTTGTCTAGGATTTCATCAGGTACTTCAAGACTACTATTGAACAAGAACACGAACTTATTGCCCGCTGCTTTATTCTTGGCAGCGACACCTTCTAATAAGGCCATTGAATACTTCCCCATGCCACGGTGCCATGATGCAGTTTGAAAAACTTGGGAATCAATTATAAAAGTTGTAGGCTTTTTCGACATATAACTAAACTCCTACCTTTTTATTACTTTTTTTAACTGTCGTAGAACTTTGCGTAGGGCACGCTTAGCGAATTTATAGACCACTAAAGCTGTTGAAAAGAAGGCCGTTGATAGACTTTGCGCAAACCCAGGCTTAGAATGTACAGCTTGTTCATCGAGCTGCCGAACCGTTTTGTATAGCTGTTCAGCAGTCTTAGTTTCGCTACTACTAAGCTTAGTAACCGGATAATATTTCTTTTTCTTTGAACGATCTTCTAGCCTAACCGTGATTGACTTATTGAGTGCCTTAGCAACATCACGAATGACGATACGTAGCTTAGTATGTTCGTAAATATAAACATTGAGCCTCGTTATTTCGTCTTCTTTTTGTCGAAGATCATTTGAAAGCTTCTTATTCAGGATTTCTAGGTTTTCTTTACTAGCTTGCAGCTTTGTGAGCCAATCGTCGGCTTGCCTTGATACAATCGGTCGTCCGATCAAACCTTGAACATATGGAAAATTATCAGGTGTGTGACCAGACTCTTTAGTGGCGTAATACTCGTTTAGGCCGTCAAAAAATACAAAGACGTAGCCATTCTTCTCTACAACTGGGCGCCAGTCGTTATGCACGTGGTTAGCTTCAATACAGAGCACTTCTGGGCGATACTTCTGCCAGTCATTACCTATAATTGCTTGGTATTCATATCCTTCGATATCGATCTTTAAGAAGTCTATCTTGGTAACTTTTTGCTCTTTAAAAACATCTGCAAGCGTTGCAACCGTTACGGTATGGTCATGGAAATTCTTTGTAATGCCACCTTTTTTGTCGGTGTACTCGTTTTGCATCTCTGATGAAAAGGTCGACAAACCATCACCATCATCGTAAACCCGAAGCGTAAGCTTACCTGGCTTATCTGCAATGCCAATGTTCAAATTGATGTCATTGGGACGAGCTTCTTGAAGTAGATCAAACAAGCGTTTGTTTGGCTCAAAGTTAATGCCCCTCCAACCACGATCATAAAAGTATTTTGTGACAGAGTCATCTGTATGGTGGTGCGCACCAACGTCTACGTAAAAACCTTTTGGCTTATCATTAAAAAATGCAGCAAGAATTACATCTTCCCTGTTTTGCGCATATGATACAACTCGATCTTGCATGTTTAACCTATTCCTAATTCAGTCAGGATAACCTTGGCGGATGAATCCCAACTATATTTCTTTGATTGTTCTAAGCCTCTAGCTACCAGTTTTTTCTGAAGAGGAGTACTGCTAAGCAACTCTTCTATTTTAACAGAAATTGCCTTAGTATCCTCTGCTGGAACCAGAATTGCCGCATCGCCAACTACCTCAGGTATAGAAGAGTTGTTCGCCGCAATAACCGGCACACCACATGCCATGGCCTGAAGCGGCGATATACCAAAACCTTCATAGAATGCAGGGTGGACTAACATTTTAGCACCACCATACAGCTCTGGGAGCAAGTCATCTGGTATATATTTCTCTGGTCGTATGATGTTATAGTCGTCGGCTTGAGCAGCAGTAATCTTTTCAAGTATTGGTTCATTAAGCCAGCCGCCACCGCCAACCAAAACCAATGGGTATTTCTTGCTTATAGACCTTGGGAGTGATTTATAGGCATCTATTAGGCCGCTAATATTCTTACGCGGCTCAAGGTTACCAAGATACAAGATATAGTCATTGGGTAGCTCATACTCACTTAAAAACTGTTTTACCTTCTGGCTAGACTGAGCTTTAAATACGCTTCCATCAACACCACATGGCACCAGCAGGGTCTTTGCTGCTTCAATGTCTAAGTTATCAATAATTTCTTGTTGGGCATTTTTAGATATAGCCAAAACCTTATTGCTGCGGCGTACCCACTTAGTGATATTTTTTTCTAGAAATTGCTGGTTTTTAGGGCTAACAAATTCGGGGACTACCAAATAACTTACGTCGCAAACAAAGGTCAAATTCTTTGAGCGCAGTAGACGCCAGTTCTTATAATTAGGGAATAAATAAGTGCCTTTACCGAGTAGAAGGTCCATCGGTGGCAGCAAGTCAAACTTCCAAAGAATATTGAACAGTCGCATATGCACTGGGATAGTCTTTACTTTTACTCGCTTAAAATCCCAACGGTCTAGTAGGTGCTTTTTGTTAAATGCAACCACAAGAACAATTTCGAACTTTTGGCCGCAATCTGGATGTCGCTCGAGTGCGCGGATAAGCTCCAGCGTCATATGCCCGATGCCGCTTATATTCGGCTCGGCAATTGGCGATGCCTCTACATATAGTTTATGTAAGCTCATTAATTTTACAGTTTAGACTAGGACTAACGATATACGGTGTCCGTTTTTCGCGGAGAGACACAAAAGTTGCAGCATCTTCCCACCAGTCAGCTACTTGCGTGTTCCCTTTATAAACAATGGCTGGGTCTATGTAATGCTTGCCATCGTTAAAGATATTTGGAACTTCCCAGATAATTTCAGCCGAAGCCCCCTTCTTGAGCGAAAGTTTCTGCATTTTTTCGACTTCTGTATTAGTGCCAAGAATATGAGCACCGGTTGCGCTCTTTATGATAAAGCCTAGATTCACGTTAGTTACATCTTTGTGCGCCGTTGCAACAAGACTAAATTTAAGTGTCTCGTCAGAGTCCTTTATTGTCTTTGGGCAGGTTATCTTGCTATACGTAACTGCTTCGTCACCCCAGCGAGAATCTTTAGACTCAACACTCTCACCCTTATCGGCGCTGTCGATAAACATTTTCGTGTATTTCTGTGAAACAGAATTTGCAGTACCTTCAGCGACCAAGTGACTAGCTTCAATCAATACAGCTCGGTCACAATACTCTCGAACAGCATTCATATCATGTGTGACAAGAATTACGGTTGTCTTCTCTTTTTTAAGCTTTTGGAAGTAATCAAAACATTTACGCTGAAAATCGGCGTCACCAACTGCGAGCACTTCATCAATAAGCAGCACTTCGGCCTTGGCTCTAATTGCCATCGAGAACGCCAGCCTGACTTGCATGCCGGATGAATAGTTCTTGAGTTTCTGATCCATGAATTTTTCAAGTTCAGCAAAGGTAACGATTTCGTCGTACATGTCAGAAATTTCTTTTTCAGAAAACCCGAGCATGGCACCGTTTAAGTACACATTCTCACGCCCTGTTAATTCAGCATTAAAACCAACTCCAAGCTCAATAAAGGGTACGAGCTTACCTTCTACTGATATGCTACCCGAACTAGGCTGGTATATGCCGGCAATCATTTTAAGCAACGTACTCTTCCCGCTGCCATTACGCCCGACAATGCCAAAGAATTCACCCTTTTTTACTTCAAAGGATACATCGTGTAACGCGTGCTGTAGCTCGTAGCCTTTTTTAGTACTAGCTCGATCAAATACACCGGTGAACAAGCTTTTAACGGTATCTTTTTTCAGGTGAGGAAGCTTAAAATCCTTATAAACATGATCGACTTTAATTGCAATATTGTCTGACATTAAATCTCCTCCGCAAAGAAACGTGAACGACTTCGGAAGTACGTCACCGCAATCCACACCGTAATCAGTACTATGGCGATCGGCACAAGCCTGATCCAAAATGTGCCGTAGAGCTCACCGATTGTTATCGTTTTTGGGGTTATTAGAACATACCTGATGTCCTGAATGATTTGGGCAACTGGGTTGAGCATAATAATTTTTGCTGCCGCTTGCGGCACTAACGTTAACGGATACAGGATCGGTGTTGCATAAAAAGCACCCTGCATAATAACTTCCCAGATATACGATATATCTCTAAATCGGACAAATGCCGCGCTTAACAAGAATGCAATCGCCAATGAGAAAACAAATAGCTCAAGTATTAAAAGTGGCACAAAAAGCGCTGTCCACTGCACGTCTACTCCTGTAACGATCATGAATACGGTAATAATCAGAGAGTTTAGGAACAGGTTAATTAGCGCAGAAAATGAGCCTGCTAAAACAATTACATACTTAGGGAAATTGATCTTACGAAGAATATCGCCGCGCCCAACGATCGAACCAACACTGCCTGATGTAACTTCAGCAAAATAATTCCACAATACGATACCTAGCAATAGGTAGACAGGAAAATGTGGAACGGCGTCGCCGATTCTTAAGAATTTAGCAAAGACGATATATAAAATCGCAAAAAGTGCGAGCGGTCGTAAAAGAGACCAAACATAGCCCAGTACCGATCCTTGGTACCTTAGTTTGAAATCAGTCTTTACCAGTTGCCTCAAAAGAATATTTGAGTACCTGTATCTCTGATTTATTTTCTCCATTTGTACTATTGTAGCTTCTCTTCGGTAGAGTCGCAATATATTGACAAGCCCGTAACCGAAGCGTGATACAATTTTTAAACATGACAGACAGACCTAAAACTACGAGTCGAGCACTCCTTTATAAAGACTTTGATACTACTTGGTATAAAGAGTGGTCCCAGAAGTTAAAACAAGATAATAAGCATCGTGGCAACTTTGCCCTCAAAGCCAACAAGTTCTGGCAAAACGCCGCAATCGCCCAAGCCTTAAAAGAAAGAGGCGTTCTTAAAGAAGGTGCCCGTGGTCTTGGGTTCGGTGTAGGCGAAGAACGCTTGCCAGCTCTGTTTGCAAGTCTTGGTGTAAGCATTACTGCGACTGACCAAAACTTTACAAAAGAAAAAGCCAAGTCGTGGGATAACGGTCAACTAGCCCACAGTAAGGATTCCTTGAACGAACTTGGTATCTGTCCTGCTGATAAGTTTGAAAAGAATGTAGTATTTCAGGCTAACGACATGAACAACATATCAGCTTCGCTCAAAAAGGGAGAATATGATTTTATCTGGTCAAACTGTGCTCTTGGTCATCTTGGTTCAATAAATAAAAGCACAAAATTTATAGAAGAAAGCTTAGCCTGCCTGAAACCAGGTGGCTGGGCGGTGCATACAACTGAAGTCAATATACTTTCCGATACTGATACTCTCGACAATGCAGATACTGTCTTTTTTCGGCAACGAGACTTAAAACAGCTCTTTCTCCACCTCACCTCAAAAGGCTTTATCGTTGAGCCACTAAAACTAAAACTCCGTAACGACCATAGAGATGATCGCTTTACACTGTCTCCGGAATGGGGCAACGATCATTCTAAAATCTTATTTGATGGCTATATGGCCACCCAAGTAATTCTTATTATTCACAAGCCAAATAAGCCAACTAGCAACAGCCGACGATTGGCTCAAAAGTTACGTCTTAGAGCTCAATACAGTCGTAATATTGGTAATATAAATCGCCTTAGAAATCGCAATGCAACCATGAGCAAGTTGTTGTCGTCACACACTGTGTTCCAAAAGCTAAAAGCCGTAGACACAGCCGTAGCTCCAGACAAAAAGGTAGTTAAGATCAAGCTAAAAGCACGTGCTTCAAAGACAATCAATATTCGCTACACCAACAACTCCAATGGTGGTCTTTTTAGAATTTACCACTGTCTTAATGACACTAACCCTGTCTCCTTAGCTACCGCAAACCCAGCCAATCATGCGTCTAAATTTGCGCATAGCGACTGGCGAGCCAAAGACCGGCCAGACTTTAAATTTGTCGATACAGCATCACTAAAAGATGAACTTGAATACGTTCAGCCAAGTCAAGATTTTGCAGTCAGCTTTAACATAACAGCACCAGCGAAGACTGGTACATATACTGATGAGATCTGCCTAATAAAAGAGTTTGACGGCATCATTCCATATACAGAAGTTGCCCTCAATATTACAGTCGAGGCTTAGTTGCCGCCAACCGCACTTATCCCAACAATAGGTTGGTTTAGAGGCAGCCCTCCAAGTGATCCATAGTTTATTGCACCGTAACTAAATGAGCCGCCGTCAGACGCGACGATAGTATAACCACCTGTCGGGAAACGAGCCATACCATTAACTGGTCGAACGAGCGGCAAATTCCCTGCCGAGCCGTAGCCTACGGCATCGCCGAATGGAAAAATTCCACCGTCGCTGGCGACAAGCCAATAGCCGTTACCTGACTGAGTTCTGCTCATGCCAACCATTGGCTTACGTAAGTTAATATTACCAGTTGAACCATGGCCAACAGCATCGCCGAATGGGAAGATACCCCCGTCAGCAGCTACTAACCAGTAGCCATTGCCACTTTCGGTACGCGTCATGCCCACAATCGGCTGCCTAAGATTTACGTTTCCAGTAGAACCGTAGCCTACGGCATCGCCGAATGGAAAAATTCCACCGTCGCTGGCGACAAGCCAATAGCCGTTACCCGTTTTGGTAGGCTGCAAACCCACGACTGGCTTATTTAATCGAATATTACCGGTGGAGCCACGCCCAACCGCATTGCCAAACGGGAACACTCCACCATCGGCAGCCACAAGCCAATAGCCAGCTCCATCCGCTGTACTTGCCATTCCCACCATTGGCTGCGCCAACCGGACATTGCCCGTCGATCCGTAACCACGAGCTTCGCCAAACGGGAACACTCCACCATCGCTTGCAACCATCCAGTAACCCTTGCCTGCTTCGCCAGTTGGCGCATCGCGCAAGTCTGTAGATGACCAAGAGCCGGTTTGACGCTGATCTTTACGACTCATATGCCACCCATTAGCTCCTAGGGTGGCGCTATCGCCAGCCTCAAATTCAAATCGATCAATAATACCGGTTGAACCATCGCCTTTCGTGCCAGCCATAATAATGTCTAGACGTCCATTGCTATCAAAATCTCCAACGATCGGCGAGTTTTGGTAGGCTGCCTCTCCGAGTCTTATACTGTGTAGCTTTGCACCTGTTTTACCACTAAAAATATGGACGCCGTTGGCCGTCGGAACAATCGCATCTTGTCCGCCATCATTATTAATATCTGCTGTAACTATCTGACCAATAACTAAAAATCCGCCTGATGCTTGCGGAAAGCCAGGTAATGGTTCTCCGGTCGTGCCATTAAGAATCCAGACACGTCCGTCATTAACCATATTTTCAGCCGGTGGCGTACATGGGCGGCGCCAACCTCCAACTGCAACATCAAGAACACCGTCACCATTAAAGTCGGCCAGTGTTGGTGAAGCCATTGTTTGAGCACCAATATCCTTAGACCATAGCAACGTTCCGTTGCGCTTAAGTGCGAATATCTTTGAACAGTCAGTGGCACCACCAGGCTGACGAGCCCAGTAGTTACCCGTACCAAATACTATCTCGGGGTCCCCGTCACCAGTAATATCCCCTACACTTGGTGATGATCTTACAATCTCATTAGTGCGGAACTCCCATAGTTGCTGGCCCTTGCCGGTCAAAGCACGAACCATCCCCCCTCTGTGATCAACTGGCGGCCCAGGCGAAGAATCGCCAGGCATAATAATTTCGGTCTGACCATCGCCCGTGATATCGGCGAGGGCTGGAGAGCCATAGATTGTATCGTCCCAATATAGTGGCCAGCCGTAGCCAGTATTACCACTAGAGTCTGTAGACCATGCTCGTAAACCAAGTACACCGAACGAGGCGTCAACTACGCCATCCTTATTGACATCGCCGAGGGCTGGAGACGCAAAAACAGAGGGCTTACTGCACTGCGCACCTTCAAATGGGGCATTGTCGGGTAACTGCCGAGGCAAGAAACGCAGGGCTCCCCATGCTGAAAACGAGTATAGAGCACCGTCACCTTGGCACTCTATCTGAGAGCCGCCAGCGCCAAGAAATATATCATCACTTGAATCCCCGTCAACATCAGCGACTGACACACTATTGGTTGGTGCCGAAAGTGTTCTAAGCGTATTTCCATTAAGGCCATCAAAGATCCGAGCATCACTTGGCGTCAACCCGCCACCCGGCCCTGTGTATGTTTTAGCGGAGCCCAAGACAACGTCAGTGGCACCACCGTTTGCTTGAACCGATATTGGCGATGAAAACGTGAATGGATTGGATGGAAATTCTTTAGACCATACCTGCTGAGGAGCTGCCTCTGTAACGCCAGCAAGCAGGCTAGTGCTTGCCAGAATGAAACCTGCTACGATAAGCCTCTTACTTATTTTGCTAATCGTAACGCTCATATTAATCCTGTTTTACGGCTGAACCGTAAATTCCCAGTAAGCTCCTACATCATTCATCCACTGCTTACTTTCCGCGGTCAGATTAAAATGTTCACGCATCGTTTTTGCGCTAGTTCCCCCGTAAGGAATTTCAACCCAGAAACCAAAGGTACCGTTCTGGCCTGGCTCTACTCTGGATTCTTTAAGGGTGGCGGCACGGTTACAGTCCTTATTGTTAACCCACGTTGATTCACAGAGCCAACTATACCTATCCTGAGGTTTATTAGTAGCTAGCCTTACAGGGTTAGGACCATTGTTAACCCACGGTTGGTTACCTGTGTTCTTTGCAGTTAGACTAAAGTAAACCTTGTCTTTGTGGCGCAAGCTATTTAAGTTAGCCGGTGTAGTAGCGGCGCTATCTGTGTAAATTCCTTGTGTCTGCCATTGCCATGCGTAGGTTGGTGGCGGCACAATAAACTCAAAGTAAATATTCTTATTATTGAGGAACCACGAACGTTGTGCCGACAGCAGATTGAACTGTTCTTTATATACACCCCCGCTCATTGGAGCCGTCACATTAAAGCTAAACCTTCCAATTTCACCCGGTGCAATTGTCGAGCTTGGCTGTAGCGTTCGGCTGTTATCTGGGTTAACTATTACTTTGTTAGCAAAGCTTGCTGGCCGGTCGCATCCCGATCCGAGCCACGAAGCATGGCAGAGTGGACTTCTACGGTCACGTGGATCATCTGTGCCAAGCATAGTCATGCCAAAGCCATTATTATTCCATGTTTCGTTGCCATTGTTACGAACATCAATATAAGCATTAGTACTGGTGCCAGGCCATAGCAAAATTCTTGAAGTTTCTGATGAGCCAGAACCCTGTCCGACGTAGGTATGATCTAGGTGTTCCATACTGTTATACGAAGGATAGTAGGCATTGACTAGGTTCTTTAGCTCCTGCAAACGATTATAGAATCGCTGACCCGGACAAGCCGTCTGATTAACGTCTCGGTGTCCGATAAGCTGTGGTCCAAACCAACTGTCGTACGCAGGATTAAAATCATATGCAGCCGACTTATAAGCGGCAAGTCGTGCCACCGAATAAAAGACCTCGTTAGGCGGCTCTCGATTGGTAAAGTCACCCATTACTGATATGCCAACGGTACCTCGATTATTCTGGTAGGCATGAGCTCCAACTACCTCACCCTTTTGTCGAGCGGCTTCATTGTAGTCATAGTAACGACCTTGCAGCATGTTGCCCCATGGGTCTACAACATAGTTATATCCAATATCGCCCCAGCCATTAATATTCTTATGTAGGTGCCAAATCGCACGCATTGAAGCAAATGAGTCACCATTAAATGTGGCAGCGGTATGATGAACAACTACTCGGTGTAGTGGAACATATTCTGGATCCCACTCTGGAGAGCTATAGGCTTCGGGACTACCCCACTGTGCTCGGTTATAAATATACGGACTATCCGCCTTAGCCTCGGCCTTCTTAGTAAAGAAATCGCCTATCTTGGTAGCTACGCTCTTCTTCTGGGCATCTTTGAGCGTTGGTCCCTTGCTCGCGTCGATCATTTCAATTGAGTTGTCACTAAGTGTAATAAGTGGAGAGGCCTCATTCTCTTCACCTTGCAGAACAAATCGATACTGAACTGTCACAATCTTGTCGGCCAAGACTAATGCGTTATGGTTTGCCTCGGTCCCATCTTTTTGATGGTCATCAGTTGAGGCCTGCACCCAGTCAGACCATTCTTTGCCATTATTTGTTCTAAATTCTACGCTCGCGCCGTGAGTGTGCCCAGCTTCAGATTCTTGCTGATCCCAACTTAAAACCGCTGCATTAGCAGTCTTAGAGTTAGTCTTGATTTCCTGAGATTCAAAAATTAATTTTTCTTTTGGTGCCGCCTGAATTTGATCCTGTTTTGTGGCAATACTTTTGCCTTCAAGTATTTTGCCATCATTCGAAACTTGACTTAGCGTGCTTGTAGTCACAACTGGCTTATTATTCTCGCTTCTCCATGACATAACAGAAACAGCGAGTGCTGCGAATACCAATAGTACTGCACCTCCAATATAAGCCTTCTTTTTTGTGACAAAACTCAATATATTCACGTCCTAATCATAACAGGGTCGTGGTCATGATTAAACTATGATTACGCCAAAGGTTTATTGGAGAGTCTTACTAGTGTAATCTAAAAGAATGCAAATATTAGTCACCGGCATAAATGGCTTCGTAGGAAAACACTTAGCGCGAGAACTCGCCTCAAGAGATATTGAAGTTATCGGAGTTGGTCATCAGGAACCGACAGTCAATGAAGAAATTGCCGGTATAGTTAGTCAGTACTTTCAGTGTGATGTAACAAAACCTGATGCCGTGGATTTGCTTCCACTTGAAAATTTAAACGCTGTGATTAACCTAGCTGGACTAGCCAGTGTAGGCGCCTCTTTTAAAAATCCAGAGCTGTATATGAACGTGAATGTGAATGTCTTGTCAGTCTTGGGTGGTGCCCTACTTAACAAGAACCCGCGTGCTCGTATGATTGCTGTTAGTACTGGGGGTATCTACGAATCTAATCAACTATTACCACTTACCGAAACTTCACAAACAGTAGAAAATGGCTCACCATACGCTAAAAGTAAGCTCGCCATGGAAGAAGCTGCTCGCGAGTTAAGAAAGAACGGTCAAGACTGTGTAGTTGTACGCCCATTTAACCATATTGGCCCCGGCCAAGGACTCGGCTTCTTAATTCCCGACCTCGCCGATAAGCTAAAACGAGCCGACCCTGCCAACCCACAAATCACTGCAGGTAACCTTAGGACAATACGTGACTTTACCGATGTTCGTGATATTGCCAAAGCATATACCGACCTTGCCACAAGCGAAGTTCTAGAATATGACCTGTATAACGTCTGTTCGGGCTCTGGTCAAAGCGGAGAAGACATCGTAAAAGCCCTCTGCAGTTCACTTAATATTAACTTTGCAGAACTTACTATTAATACCGATCCGTCATTAATAAGACCAACCGATCCACCCAAGATTATTGGCGACAGCTCTCGCCTCCAAGAAGACACGGGATGGGAACCAGAAATCCCACTTTCTAAAACTGTAGAAGATATTGTTGCAGAACTAAATTCATGAAGCGATGGAAACGCTTACCCTATAACGAAGCCCATAAAATAGGCTGGCGACACATTATGATCAAGAAATTCATTGATCCTGCTGGCAATGAGCAAGAGTTTGGTATTTACGACAAAGAGGGAACGAAAATGGCTGCCGTTATTGCTCTTACCGAAGATAATAAAGTGGTTGTAGCGCGTCAATTTAGGCAAGGGCCAGAATTAGTTATGGACGAACTACCTGGTGGCGGGGTTAATAAAGAGGAAGATCCTGAAACGGCTGCCCTACGCGAACTCTTAGAAGAAACCGGTTACGTGCCTAAATCGATTGAATTTATCGGAGTTGCTCGAAAAGAAGCATACCGTAATGGTGTTCACCATTATTATCTTGCACGTGGCTGCACGCAGGAACATCAACCTAACCCTGATGAAGGTGAGTTTGTTGAGCCTCAAGAAATCACAATTGAACAACTTATCCAAAATGCAAAGAACGGCCTGCTAACAGATAGCGTGGCCGTTCTTTTAGCGTACGAAGAACTTCAGAAGCTTATTTAAGCTTCAAGGTTTAAGTCGTGCTCTACCATGAGCTTTACAAGCCCTGGGAAGTCTACTTGGCGTTCCCAGCCTAAGACTGTTTCAGCCTTTGTTGGATCACCGAGAAGAATGTCCACTTCAGCTGGGCGGAAGAACTCTGGGTTAATCGAGAGTACTGTCTTGCCGGTAGCTTTGTCTACGCCGATTTCGTCGACGTCACTACCTTGCCACTCAAGGTCGATACCTACTTCTTTAAATGCAATTTCACAGAATTCGCGGATTGTATGTGTTTCGCCTGTTGCCAGTACGTAATCACCCGGCTGGTCTTGCTGTAGCATTCGCCACATACCTTCAACGTAGTCGCCTGCGTAACCCCAGTCACGCTTTGAGTCTAAGTTACCAAGCTCAAGTTTATCTTGCTTACCAAGTTTGATACGTGCGACAGCCTTACTGATTTTGCGAGTCACAAATTCTGGGCCACGACGTTCACCTTCGTGATTAAACAGGATGCCGCAACTTGCGTGCATATCATAGCTTTCGCGGTAATTCTTAGTAATCCAGTGGCCATAAAGTTTAGCTACGCCATAAGGGCTTCGTGGGTGGAAAGCGGCATCTTCGTCATAGCCTTTGTCTGGGCGATTATAGTCGAGTCCACCGAACATTTCTGATGTTGATGCTTGATAAAAACGAGCTGTCTTTTCAAGTCCGGCCAAGCGAATTGCTTCGAGCATATTAAGCACGCCCTTACCGGTAACATCGGCTACAAGTACTGGGTCTCGGAATGAATATCCGACGTGGCTAATTGCAGCCAAGTTATATACTTCATCTGGTTGAATTTGCTGCATTGCTCGAGTTAGAGCAGAAAGATCTAATAGATCCGCCATAACTAGATTTACATATGGCATTTTTTCCTTAACCTCTTGGTAGCGCGGGTGGCTCGCTTCCATCTGACCACGGATAACGGCATATACGTCGTAACCCTTTTCGTGTAACAGTTTTGCTAAATGGCCACCATCTTGTCCCGTAACTCCGGTAATGAGTGCTTTTTTACCCATGAAGTAAATAATCCCTCTCTTAAGTTTCAATCTCAGTATTATAACAGATTAGTGCTTGAGTTTTGTTGTGATTAAGGCTAGTCCCGCTACCATCCACCAGCTAGCCGCTACCGCTTCGTTTGACCAGAGGTGAAAGAGCGTTGCTACGACCGACAAGCCAACAAAACTAGCGATCAATGCCTGATTCTCGAATATAGTTCTGCCTGCCCACAAGCCTTTAAAAACGAACACTAGTAGACTTAGGAACATAACAAGTCCTACCACGCCCACTTCGTATGCAATTTGCGTGTAGTAGTTCTCGGTTAACAAACCTCCGTTTGGAAGACGGGTAGAAACTAATCCAGCTGTTCCTGTGCCGTTCCCTTCTGGGTTGGCGGCAATGCCATCAAATGTTTTTTGGGTTAACTTGACTCTTAGTTCGTTAGGGTCATCCATCGTCGTGCTTTCATCGGCGTGAAAAACAACATTCTGTATAAAGTACTGATCTCTAAAAACAAATACTAGACCAACCAACAATACTACTCCCGCCAAACCAGTTAGTGCTAACTTAAGAAAATGTTTCTTGATCCATGCCCTAAATAGAAACAGCACCAATACTCCGTGCGCAATAATAGTGCCGATCCAT
>JALQXV010000062.1 GCA_023263015.1 Candidatus Saccharimonadia bacterium | reverse complement strand
CGAGTTTAAGAAGCCTTGGTAGCTATACTCCACGCCCTCCCTTTCGGCTGGGCTCATAAGATCAAAGTTGATTGACTTAACCATAACAACTGAGCGGAATGAGCCATCGTTCATGATTACGACGCCGTCTCGGATTTCGGCGATCTGTAGGTTGTTTTGAGTGCTGTTTGAATTAACGACAGGTTTAGTGGACTGGGGTGTTTTAACTGAAGAATTTGGGTCGCCAGGAATTACTAATCCGGGCTGCATGTCTGGCATAAAGTTTGCTCGTGGGTCAGGCTGCGGTAACCCCTGTTGAGGAGCTTGTTGATTTGGGTCTGTAAATACGGCTCCTTGTGCAATTGGAGCTTGTTGAAGGGGCGCACCTTGAGGTACTGGGTTTTGAGACTGATTTTGTGGATTGGATGGATTCATCCTATTGCCTAGACTCCCACCGTTTGAGTTTGATTATCGTAGAGAAACAACAACTTCACCGTCATCACTCTCTTTATCTCGTCGTGCTTGACGCGACAAAGTATCAAGTGTCTTGTCGTTATCCCGCGCTAGGTTAAGTATAACAGGATCAGGGGTCTGTGTCATTTCTGCTTGTGCTTGTGGCACAGGGCTTTCAGCAGGTCGATTTTGAGGTTGCTGAGCAGTTGGTTGCGATGCTTTTTGAGGTTGCGGACCGTTCGGTGACAATGTATGCATTCTTTGATTGGCCATACTATTTGTTGAGCGATTGCTTTGCAGCTGGTCAGCTATCATTTTTTCTTGCGCTGAGTCGTAAGCTGGCTGTGCATAGGAATCTGGCGGAGGCGTAAATTGGACTTCTTGCTGCCCAATAACTTCAACTGCCTCACCCCTACGGACTCGTTCCATGCGCTCAAGTGATTCGCGTCGAATCGTATCGCTGTTATCTTGGATCATGTGCTGGAAGTTTTCAGACACGCTGCCTTGGTCGTCTAAAACGTCATAAGCAGTGGTCGCCTCGTACTCAGGTACCTCTAGAGGTAAGTTTGCCATACCAACTAAGCGGTCTTCAACAATCGGGACGCCGTTACTGATTTCATTAAGACCAATGTTTTTAGTGGCCCAACCTCGGGTATCAATTGTTTCGGCCAGTGCTTTTAAGCGACTACGAACTTGGTCTTGATCTAGGCCATCGGTAAGCTGACGCTCTATCTTTTTAGGAGCCGTTACGGTAACTAATTCTTCAAGTCCGGCCTGATCCCAGATGCGTGTCTTAGGTTTTACCAAGAACCGCAGTTTTGCCAATACCCATACTTCGGTTGACTGTTCACTACTCCACGGTATGGCTAAGAAAAAGCCGAGTAGTCCAGGGGGTAGAAAGATGATAAGCAAGAACGCAGCGTTTTGTGACACAGCAAAAAAACTAAGGTACCCAAAAAAGATACCCGCTGCCCCAAAGATAAATTGCTTAAGCGTTAAAGGCCCTAGAAACTTATCCTCGGCCTCAATATCCTGAATTACTTTATATGTTGCCATAGAACTTACGTTTAATTATAAACCACCTGTGTCAACTAAAGAACATTGACAATATTGGTATTTAATGGTATACTCTTACGCAATATGCCTCACTACGAAAAACCAAGTCAAAGACGCGCACGCAAAGACGAAGAAGCTGATCACAAGGCCGCCAACAAGTCACAAGCCGACAAAGAACGTGCAGAACGAGCCAAAGAAGGTTTGATTGATGTTTTTCGAAGGCTCAACGAAGCCGAGTTCCCTGGAGCACGACCTATTGAAATTCTGCGTCCAGCTAGACGACTTGAAAAAGCGTTAGCACGGAGTACGTTTGGTCTAGTTAGTGCTCGCGCACCACAGGAGTACTTAGAAATTAGTGGATTTATGAATACCCCACCGCGACGCAGTGACTCTTTATTCTTGCCTCCAGGTAAGCACAGGGGTTCATTACGTGGACATGTTGCGGTTGATGTTACTGCTGGTTGGGCAGAGTCACCAAACTTTGACTTTAATAATCGCTTCAACCCCCATGCACGTCAAGGTGACGATAAGCGACTAATAACCGTTGAGGGTGTTGTATATCCTCGATTCACAACCGTTGAAGACTTTGAAGGTTTTACTGCTGTTCAGCATGAAGCACAGCTAGTAACCGACCTAAGCGCTAAAGATCAGGAGAAGATTACCAAGCGCTTAGAAACATACTTGCGCTAAGGTTTCTTGTACGTCTCATCACGACTGCTTGCGGCTTCTCGGCCCGTATCGCCAAGTGTTCCACGGTCGCTTGCGCCCTGATATGCATCGTCACTGCGTTCAGTTGTGCCGTATTGCTTAGGATCAAAGCCAACATCCTGACCGCCTGCTTTAGCGATCTCAGCGAAGGCACGCATTTCCTCGCCCACTCGTCCAGGCGCACCTGCTCCAACTGAGGCATCGCCCGGCTGTAAATTGCCGTCTTTGTCGCGCACAGGTACTGGAGTAGAAATAGAGTCAGCAATACGCGCTGCACGGGTAAGTACTTCTTGATGGTACTTCTCGGCGTTGATATCGGCTTGATCGGTTAATGCGCCGCCATTCGCTGCCTTCTTCTGTTGCAGCTTGTGATTTTCAACCTGAGATTCCATAACCTGAGATGACATAGTTGTCCATGTTTCGGCATTCTGCATAGCGCCTTGGTAGCTGCCCTGCTTTTCGTCAATTTCAGTAATAAGTCCTTTACCATCCATAGCCATAGTAACGCCACCATCGGCTCCAACAGTAGGGC
>JALQXV010000057.1 GCA_023263015.1 Candidatus Saccharimonadia bacterium | reverse complement strand
GGCATTACAAAAGCCGATTACGGCAAAGAACTCTACAATAACGATGAACTTTTCATTAAACCCAGCTCGGGTACTAATTTTAAAATCGGTACCGGTCCCAGAGTCGGCATAAGCCAAGCCAAGGACATACCGTGGCGATTTTGGGTCAAAGATAACCCCTTTGTTTCGTGATACTATAGCCGTATGGATTACGTATATCAGTTTCTAGTTTGTGCAGCTCTGTTCCTAGCGATTGATTCAATATGGCTGACTGTAATTGCTGGTAAATTATACAAAAAGAAGCTAAAACATCTACTCGCCGACAAGCCGGACTTAAAACCAGCTGCTTTGTTTTACGTTATTTACGTAATTGGAATTTTGGTTTTTGCTTTAAATCCAGCGCTCGATGATAAAAGCTTGTCGACTGCGCTGACCCATGGGGCATTTCTTGGTTTTGTAATGTATGCAACCTATGACTTAACAAATCAGTCGACTCTTAAGAATTGGCCAAAGCTAATTACGGTTATAGATTTAGCATGGGGTGCGGTGCTGACAGGTGCTGTTACAACGATCGCATTTTTGATTTTCAACTAATAACCCTTGTCACCTCTTAGCATAAGCGGGTACACTATATTAAATGGTGGCACGTACAAATACTCAAATTATTCCAAACATTCCGCTTACAAAATTCAAGCGAACTAAAATTGTTGCAACGGTAGGGCCGTCAACAAACACGTACGCTGATATTTTGGAGCTGATTCAAAGCGGGGCCAATGGTCTACGTCTTAACTTTAGTCATGGTAGCTACGAAGAACGAGATCAACAGATCACGTGGATTCGAAAAGCTGCAAATAAATATGGCAAGCCGGTGGCAATTATTCAGGACTTGCAGGGTCCAAAGATTCGGCTTGGTGACTTTGAGGGCATCATTAACGTCTCAACTGGTCAAAGCTTAACCTTTGGTTTTAAAAAGGACTATGAGCGCACAGGCGTTATTCCAACCCAGTACGATCTATCAAAAAAGGTAAAGCGTGGCGAAAGTTTATACCTATATGATGGCAAGGTAAGGACAACGGTTACGAGTGTAAAAGACGGGTTAGTACACGTTCGAGCTGAAAACGCTGGGATACTGATTAAGCGTAAAGGTATAAACATTCCAGATACCGACTTTGGTGGCGATATTATTACCGTAAAAGATCGTAAAGACATCACTTACGGATCAACTCAAGACATTGACTATGTGGCACTCAGCTTTGTGCAGACTGCAGACGACATTACTAAACTACGTCGTATTTTAAAGAACCTTGGCTCAACAGCTAAGATTATTGCCAAGATCGAAACAAAACTGGCAGTTGATCATCTTGAAGCGATTGTTCAAGAAGCCGACGCGGTTATGGTGGCCCGCGGCGATTTAGCAATTGAGGTGTCACCGGAATCGGTGCCTATTGTTCAGCGCAAGATTATCGAGTTAGGCATGAAGTACGCCAAACCAACAATTGTTGCAACGCAAATGCTTGCCAGTATGACAGAATCACCCGAGCCAACTCGAGCAGAAGTTTCGGATGTGGCTACTGCGACGTTACTCGGGACTGATGCGGTGATGCTGAGCGACGAAACGGCTAACGGACAGTATCCAATTGAATCCGTTAAAGTTATGAAACGGATTGTTAACTACACGTTATCTCATGCGTTACATCCACCTGCAATAGTAGACACTGCCGAAGGTTCTAAAAGTAAGGCAATTGCAGGGGCTATTATTGGTTTGGCGGCTGAAATAAAAGCAGCTGCCATTGTAGCCGAGACCAAGTCTGGCGCCACGGCACTCCACATTTCTTCGCACCGCCCAGATATGCCAATTATTGCTGTGACATCGGTTGCTCGTTCGGCGCAGCAACTTGCCATCGTCTACGGCACTAAGAGCTTTATTCGGCCTGACGAAAAGATGCAGGCTGTTAAGATCACTAACTGGCTGCACCGATCCAAGGTTCTTAATAAAGGTGACATTATTGTTTCGGCTACCGGCCAGTATCCTGGGGTTGTTGGAACGACCGATACGATTAAGGTGCGCGTACTATAACTAAAAAGGGTGGGCATGAACAAAAAGACTATTAAAGATGTTGAGTTAGATGGCAAGACAGTTCTAGTTCGTGCTGATTATAATGTTCCGCTCAAAGACGGTGTTATTACTGACGACTACCGCATTGAAAAATCTATTCCGACCCTAAAATACTTACTTGAACGAAACTGTAAGGTCATTGTTTGTTCTCATTTAGGGCGGCCGAGCGGCCCAGATGACAAATCAAATTCACTTGAGCCCGTGGCGGTTCGTTTAAATCAGTTGCTTGAGCAAGAGGTTCGTTTTTCAACTAGTTGTGTTGGTGAACATTCACGAAAACTTATCAATGATTTACCCAACGGCGCAGTTCTACTACTTGAAAATCTGCGCTTTCACCCAGAAGAGGAAGCCAATGATGACGATTTTGCTAAACAATTAGCCGAAGGCATTGAACTGTTCGTGCAAGACGGTTTTGGTGTTGTGCACCGAGCACACACCAGTACCGAAGCAATAACCCATCACCTCGAAAGTGTTGCCGGTTTGTTAGTAGAAGCTGAAGTCACGGCTATTACAGACGTAATTGAGGCACCGGAGCGACCGCTATTCGCGCTGATTGGTGGAGCAAAAATTACTGACAAAATTGACATGCTACATCGATTTATAGATATAGCTGACGTAGTTGCGGTTGGTGGTGCTATGGCCAATACATTCTTACTTGCCGAGGGTATTGAAGTTGGTAAAAGTTTAGCCGAACCAGATGAAGTGCCGTTGGCTAAAGAAATCTTAAGCAAAGCCCGTGCCAAAGCAAAAGACAGTAATTTTGTCTTTTACGTTCCTCAGGATGGAGTAGTTTCCCGAACAATCGATTCGGCCGGACCAACCAGAATTGTTGACTGGGGCACACACGCCGTAGCCGAGATTGAAAGCTACCCACAATTCCCATCAAAAGAAAGTAGCACCGTTGGTGACGACGAGAGAATTTTAGACATTGGACCATTTTCTGGTGCATTTATCGCAGGGGCTATGCAACTCTCCAATACAGTCATCTGGAACGGGGCCATGGGTGTGACTGAAGTCGAAGGTCTGCAGTCCAAGGTTGGCCCATTCTCGCATGGAACCGAGCTAGTGGTCGAAGCAATGCTTGGGCAATTTGGGCATAAGCCACGCACGGTTGTTGGCGGCGGCGATACAGTCGGCTACATCGAGAACCAAAAACTGGTTGACCAATTCGCGCACGTGTCCACCGGTGGCGGCGCAAGCATGGAATTAATGAGTGGTAAAGCACTGCCAGGGGTTGAGGCACTAGCTGATAACTAGTGGTACAATAACCATAAGTATTATGAATAAGCAATCACGAAAAACCTTAATTGTCGGTAACTGGAAAGAGCATGAGAATGTTTCGCAAGCAAGTACGCTTGTGGCTCGGTTGCACAAATTAATTGCTGGTCACCGCGATATCGAAATTGTGCTGGCGCCGAATATGCTGGCACTTCAACCGGTTAGCTTGCAAATTGATCGTCGTCGTTTTCGCTTAGCTTCTCAAAATGCCAACGCTAAAGACGAAGGCGCTCTAACCGGAGAAGTTTCGTTTGCTATGCTGCGGGGGATTGTACACTACGGTATTGTTGGCCATTCTGAACGGCGTATCTATTTTAATGAATCGCTCGAAGATGTTCGCGACAAAGTTGCTGCCAGTATTCGTAACGGCATTATGCCAATTCTGTGTGTAGGCGAAAATTCAGAAGACCGTAGCAACGGTGAAACCAGACAAGTACTACATGACCAAGTTATTTCAGCACTGAGCAATTTAACAGCCGAAGAAGTTACGCATGTTGTTATTGCCTACGAACCAGTTTGGGCAATTAGTACTTTTGGCGGCGAACTAGCCAAACCTGACGATGTCCAAGACTGCATGAAGTTCATTCGTAATCAGGTTAAAGAACTATACGGCGAACGAGCAGCCGAAGACATTAGAATACTGTATGGCGGCAGCGTAGATGATCATCTTGCTGGTGGCTACTTGGCGCTTGATG
Organism: Candidatus Saccharimonadia bacterium; assembly: GCA_023263015.1. Taxonomy (GTDB): domain Bacteria; phylum Patescibacteriota; class Saccharimonadia; order Saccharimonadales; family 2-12-FULL-41-12; genus JALQXV01. The sequence continues at coordinate 3,154 of JALQXV010000057.1, read as the reverse complement.
ACTGTGATGGCGTTCTGGTTGGCAGCGCCAGCCTGAACTACCACAAGTTCAGCGGTATTGTCGAAGCAGCCTATCGAAATAATCGAAAATAGCACAAATACATGACACAAAAAAACGAAAAATCAAACACAAAACAACCAATTAACGACGTAGCTCATCCAGATAAAACTCCGGCCATTGCAACCTCGCGACCGGTAATTGTCGGTCATGCTGCTATGATCAAAAATGATCCAATGGTTGTCGAAGATACCGAAGAAGAAAAGTCGGTGCCTACAAAAGGCGTCACAATCGAAGCGCATACTCCCGATAAAGCCGAGTCCGAGATAGAATCGACTGCACCCGCAGAAGATGACACAAAAGACGGAGTGGTCGACGCGCTACTAGGTGAAATTGATTCTAAAGGTCTTGAAAAAAAGCAAGCTGCCGAAGAGGAGTCACGGCAAGCTGAAGTTCAGAAATTGATCGAGTCTAAAGAATTCCATGTACCAATTGGACAAGAGAGCCGTCGACGTTCAATGCATCGAGTAATTTTATTGTTACTTTTACTGATTGTACTCATTCTAGCTGGATTAAATTTTGCAATCGATGCCGAAGCAATCGATATTGGTATTTCTGCTCTTACAGACATACTGTAGATTGCTATTTGTTGCTAAAATAGAGAGATGTCCGAGGATAATTTTTTAATTGGCTTAAATCCCGAGCAGCGCCGTGCTGTGCTTACTACCGAAGGTCCGCTTTTAATTCAAGCAGGGGCGGGTAGTGGTAAAACCAAAACGCTGACCCATCGTATCGGCTACATTATTGGGACTAATCGGGCTACACCGTTCAATATTTTAGCGGTGACATTTACTAATAAAGCCGCCCGAGAAATGCGCGAACGATTGGCTGGCTTGCTTGGTCATAACCCCGATGATCGAGCATTTTTGCCATATATGGGTACGTTCCACGGTATTTGTGTTAAGCTTTTACGTCGTGATGGCAATTATGTCGGTGTTCCGTCTAACTTTATTATTTTTGATGATGCCGATAGGCTAGCCACGATAAAACAAGCATGTAAGCAATTGTCTGTAGATGAAAAAAGTTACCCGCCGCGTCAAATCTCTAGTTTAATTAGTAATGCTAAAAACGACTTAACAACGCCAGCCGAATTTAAGGGTAGTGCGAGCAGCCCACTTGAGCGAATAACGGCAGATGTATTTCCATTGTACGAAAAGGCCTTGCACGAGGCTGGTGCTCTAGATTTTGACGACTTGATTAGTAAGACTGTGTCGATGTTGGAAAACAATGCGCAGCTTCAAGAACGTTGGCGGCAGCAGTTCAAATACGTAATGATCGACGAGTATCAGGACACTAACGCTGCTCAGTATAAACTTATAAAATTGCTAGTCTCAGACGCGCATAACATTGCGGTAGTGGGTGACGATTGGCAATCAATCTATTCATGGCGTGGGGCAGATTTTCGCAATATTCTAAAGTTCGAAAAAGATTACCCAAACTGTACTGTCATTAAGCTTGAACAGAACTATCGCAGCACAAAGCACATCCTCGATGCGGCTCATGCCATCATTACTAAAAACTCCCAGCGTTCTGACAAAGAGTTATGGACTGATGCCGGCAATGGCTTGCCAGTACAGATGATACCGGTGATTCATGAGCGTGCCGAAGGCGAGACAATTGTCCGCAGAATTCAGCGTCAAGTCGATAGTGGCTTGCGAGGCTACAATGACTTTGCGGTACTGTATCGCACTAACGCACAGAGTCGATCGCTTGAAGAAGCCTGTTTGCACTACGGACTGCCGTATCGAATTGTTGGCGGTCAACGCTTTTACGATCGTAAGGAAATCAAAGATCTAATCGCATATGTTCGATTGCTATTCCAACCTGAGGATCGTGTTAGTTTTGAGCGTATCGTAAATGTGCCAACTCGAGGTATCGGCGCAAAATCACTGCAAAATTTCTTTGAATGGCAAATCCAAAATGGCTTAACGCTTAATAATGCACTCCAGCAAGTGAATCAGTGCGATAACCTTACCCCTAAGGCTCGCAAGGCGCTCAATTCATTCGGAGACCTGATGTCTGATATACGAGCTGGTATTGATGAGAGTCCTGTTGTGTCGATCATTGATTCGCTGATTCGGAGGATAGATTACCTTGGTTATCTTGATGATAGAACTCCTCAGGGAGACGCACGTCAAGAAAACGTTAAAGAGCTCCTAAGCGTTGCTAAAGAGTATCAAGACATGGGGCTTGAAGGCTTTTTGGAAGAGGTTTCTTTGGTGAGCGACATTGACACCGAGCAAGGCGGCCAAGCCATTACGTTAATGACTATGCATGCTGCAAAAGGCTTGGAATTCCCAATTGTTTTTATGCCTGGTATGGAAGAAACAATTTTTCCTCACTCTCGAGCTCTATATGATCAGTCGGAAATGGAAGAAGAGCGCAGGCTGTGCTACGTTGGCATGACTAGGGCAAGGGAAGAGTTGTATATGCTGTATAGCTCGTCACGAATGCTGTATGGCGGCGTTCAACATAATCCGCCGAGTCGTTTCTTGTCGGAGATTGATGCTGAGTTTGTACAGAATGCCGGTATGCAGTTTGACTTTGGCCAACGTCAGCAGAGCAGTTATGGGACAAAAATTGACCCAAATTATAATCCTTGGGACCAATCGGCTCCAGATACGAATGACTTTAATGATGAGCCACACTATATTCCGGAAGTAAACGAGGGTGATCAAGTCCGACATCAGTTATTTGGAGTAGGTACGGTCGTAGAAATTGATGGTACAAACGTTACAGTGTACTTTAAGGGCAAGGGTAGTAAACGGCTTGATGTTTCGTTTGCACCACTTGAAAAATTCTAATGGTGACATGGACTTTACTTGGCCGGCTAGCGTTTGTGGTTACGTACCCGTTACTGGCAATTTACTTAAGTAGAACTCATAGGACTCGCTGCATTGTGCGCTGTGGTGATGAAGTATTACTGGTAAAGTCGTGGCTTTGGTACGGAGCGTGGGACTTGCCAGGGGGTGGCTTGCACCGCGACGAAAAGCCAGAGCATGGAGCAATTCGCGAGCTGGGTGAGGAGCTCGGGTTAGTACTAAACGAAGAGCAGGTTAGGTTTGTTGATAGCGAGCCATATAGGGCGGGGCTGATT
>JALQXV010000008.1 GCA_023263015.1 Candidatus Saccharimonadia bacterium | reverse complement strand
CTCGCCAGTCGTGACCGAACATCAATTCGCATGTTTAAGATCATTTACGAGTTAATTGACGACGCAAAAGCTGAATTAACTCAGCTACTACCACCAGAAATTGTCAGAACTGACTTAGGTCGCCTCCAAGTCAAAGGTATTTTTAAAATCACCAAAACCGAAGTCATCTGTGGTGGCGAAGTTACTAAGGGCAAGCTTGTTTCACCAGCACTCGCCACTGTAAAGCGTGGTGATGATGTAATCGCCGAAGTCGAAATCACTGGCCTAAAGCGTGGCCCTCAAGAAGCCAAAGAAATCATCGAAGGGGAAATGTGCGGTGTGAGCTTTAAATCCACCTCGCGCGTAGACCTCCAAGAAGACGACCGTCTCGAATTCTATACCCAAGAAACGGTTGCACGTACTCTGTAAACAGGGAAGAGCAGTATGGCTAATCACAATAGCTTTAACTCATTCAACAGCGAGCCCAACGAAGACGACGATTCTGAACCGTCTCCGATAGCCCCAATAAAACCAATCTCTTTCGGCAGTGAAAACGGTGGCTTCATGAACTTCATGCGCGCTGCAGAAGAATCAAAAAAAGACACTTCAGCCGAAGAAGAAGCTGACAGCGACGAAGAAGCGCCCGCTGCTCGACGTGGTCGAGCCAGTCGATCTGTTAAAGACGTTGTTTTTAAGCGCCATCAGCCAGTTGTCGCCGAACGCCCCGACACTCACGCTCCAGAAGCTGCTGCCCCAGATGCGAACAACGAATCGCTACCAGAAACACCAGCCGAAGCCGACCTTGAAAAAAACCCTGAAGACACTGTAGTCGAAGAGTCACCATCCGAACACCAAATCGAAACAGCTCCTGAGTCAGCAGACCCAATAACAGTCGAGGCAACTCCCGACGAATCCACCGAAGAACAGCCTAAAACGTCTTCTAAGCCAGTATCAATTGGAGCTGTCATGGCCGCCGCCGCTACTGCTCAGGCAGCCAAAGCTCGCGCTAATGCCAATGCTAATACGCCGCCAACGCCGCCTGCACCTCCAACGCCGCCACATACACCTAATCCAAACCCAAATACCACGCCACCAAATAATCCAAACGGAGGCGGCGGGGGTAATACCGGTAATCCTAATGTTCCAAACAATCCTAACGGGCCACCAAACATTCCGGCAAATCCAAATGCCGCACCTCTGGCAAACCCAAACGTAGTCAATAACACTAATATTATCGACCGTCGGCGCACTGGTGTTAACCCAGCGTTAGCACTCTTAGCCTATGGCTATCTACGACACAAAGATCGCCAAAATAAGCGAGCCCTTAAAAATACCAACCAAAGACTTAAAGAGACAAATCAGCAGGTACAAGAGACCCAGGACGCACTTGCTAAGTCTCGTAAAAAAAGTACAGAGCAACAGCGCCAAATTGATCAACTTAAGTACCAAACACCGCCTCCAGTAGTAAATATGTCCAAGACAGCCGAACAACCTGTAGTGGCGCCAGCGCCACAACCTAAGGATGTGGCCAACGCCAGCCCAGTAGCAGAACAGCTACCTACTCCTATAATAGTTCCTCAAAATGAAACAATTCTTAACCAACGCCAAGAATCTCCCAAAATTCCCGATGCTCCAATTTACGTGCCAACTCGCAACCTAGAAAAGCCTCGCCAAGAGGAGGCAGACCGTGCTGTTGAACGCCGAGCTGCTCAAAAAACTGAGGTCATTCGTCAAGAAGCACAGCAACCGGAAGTCCCAAGTTCGTACAGGCAAGAACAAGAAAAACAGGCATCTAATCCAGAATCAGTCGAGACCGTATATAAAGAATCTGACTTTGACCGTCGCCACGAAGTTAAAGACGACCCAGCCCAAGCAAAGAAAATGGAAGTCCGCGAAGCAAATCGCACGCAAATTACATCTGTTGCCGCAAACAGTACATCGGCTTACCAAACAAGTACTAGTGTTAGTCAGGGTACTAGTGTCTCGTCGCCGTCGACTAACGGCGCATCTTACAAGCAGTCAATGCAAACCGGCTTTATGGTTGGCTTGGCCGTTGTAGTACTAGGGGCGGTCGCATTCTTCATTACTCGACTTTAATTGTTTCCTAACAGGGTAAAAGGTAACTTGATACTTGACTTTTTTAGCTGCTTGTGCTTAAATAGAGCTATAAAACAACAAAAATACAAAATTTACTAGAAAGATCACAATTATGCCTCACGAACAACTTCAATTGCAAACTGAACCGACCGCGCTCGAACAAGCCAATGAGCGTTTCTTAGAGCTAGAGTTGGCTGCAACCAAGTCAATGAACGAAGAACAGACACGTGCTTTTGGCGAACGTGTAAATAATGTACTTGAACAGGCCGCTGCTGACCCACAAGGCTATGCAGAGCAGTCAAAACTTTTAAGCGAGAACGAAAAGAAGGCCTCAGCTGTCGCTGAAGCCTATATTGATCTTGTTCAAATCCACACCGAAGAAGGAACTCCCGAATCAGAGCAGGCTTTAACCGAAGCTACCGACAGTCTTGGTCTTGGCCAAGTTGAAGGCTTAGCCCTAAAGCGTGACTACAGCGATAACCTCCGACAACACAATGAAAAGCAAGTCGACCACTTGACCGAAGTTAAATCTGCACTTGCACAGTCAGTTGAACAAAGCGATACTCGTCGTGAACGAATCCAAGCCAAGCAGACTCGCACCCGTGAAATTCGTGCTCATAACGATGCGATTAATGGTCGCAAAGAAGCCGAACAGGCTCGCGCCGACGCTAAAGCTCAGTTCCTAGCACGTAAACAGCTCCAAGTTGGTCAGAACCAAATGAAGCTCTACGCCGAAGAGATCGATGCCGAAGCCGAAACGTATCTTAATGAAACGCTCGGTCCAAAGCCAGTTGACCCAAATGCACTTGATACGGCCACCCTTAAGCAAAAAGACGAACACGCCGACAATATTATTTCTGAACGTGAAATGACCTCACGCGCCCTTAAAGATTTTCAAAAAGGCTTTTATAAAGAAGAAGCAACCGAAGTTGCCCCAGATGCCGATACTGGCGATGAACCTGAATTGCAGCTAGCTGCCGCCGAAGTGCTCGATCCAGAATCTGTAGTTAACCCAATTGAGGCGAATGAATCCCAAGTTGTGGACGGCGAAGCCGAAACAATTCTAACCGCCGAAGAGGCTGCCGAACTGCGTGCAGCTCGTCATAAACTGCTCGAAACCTTTGGTGTTGTTAACGGCAAGATTCGTTATTACCGAAACCGTAACAGCCACTTTGATGTTAAGGTTAACGACGCGGTTGAAGCCAACGGCGATACAATGTTCAGCCTAGAAATAGAAGTTACCGAAGACGATGGTCAAAAGGTTAACAAAACACTCGAACTTAACTCTAAACAGTTCTTAAAATTCTTTGCTGAATCTGATAAGCATACGCTTTCAATTCGACGCAAGCGCCCAAGTTCACCAAAGGCAGCTCACGAAGATATGATGAGCGAAGACGGTGCTCGTGCACGTAACAAACTCCGTGACGCTAATGCGCAACAAGCTAAGGCAGAAGCCCAAGCTGCTAGCCCTAAGGTTAGCTTGCGAGACCGTGCAAAACTCTTGGCGCTACGATTTGCAACCGGTTCATTGAGTAACAGTGAAAAGAGTAAGGGTCGCAAGCTTGCATACGCTGCAGTTGGAGTTGTTGCCGCTGCTGCAGTAATTAAGTACGCGCCAAACCTACTTGATGGTGATCACCATAACACCGTAGCTCAAGCAGCTGCCGCTTCAGACCCAGAACTAGCAGACAAGCTTAAGGATGCAGCCGATGCTGCGCCTAAGGACACTGCGGCTGATGCAGCCGAAAAAGCGTGGAGCGTTAAGATTAACAGTGGCGATGGTATCACAAATACTATTCAGCAACTTGATCCAAGCCTTAGCGACTTAGAAGCCTATGATATCTATAAGAATCATGCCGATGCCATTAAAGACCTACCGAACACCTATACTTTGCCGAACGGCGATATTGGTTGGGTAGAGTCTGGCCGAGTAGAAATTCCTGATAGTATTAAGCATGATATGCTTGATGACATCAAGAAACTAAAAGGCTAATTTGGTACAATAGAAAAATAAACAGGATAAAATTATGTTTCAGATAGACGACAACTTTCTCGCTTCACTTGGACTAGCTAACTTGCCACAAGAAGAAAAAGACAAGATGAAAGCGCACATTTACGAGACACTCGAAATGCGCGTTGGCATGACGCTAGCGAGCAATATGACCGAAGCTCAGCTTGATGAATTTGAGCAGCTTATGAACAAGAATGATGAGGAAGGTGCCCTTAAGTGGTTGGAAACTAATTTCCCTAACTATCGCCAAGTTGTTGCCGACGAGCTTGAAAAGCTTAAGCAAGAAATTGCTGGCGCCGCGCCACAAATTGCTGAAGCATCAGGTGTGCAACCATCGACTCCGCCGGCTCCACAGCAGCCTCAGCAGTAGTTATTGCTACAACGAATATCCAGAAAGAAATGCCTGAATGGGCATTTCTTTTTTATTTACAGGTTGTAGCTTAAGAATTTTAAGACTGTCTTGACCACAACCAACAGTGAGTTCTTTTTTAGTAGCAACAATTTCGCTTGGCTTTAGTGATGTATTTATAACATCGCATTCAGTAAGAATAACCTGTTGATTGCCAATTTGAGCTTGGCTTTTTGGCCATCCTGCGTAGGCACGAACTTCGCGTTCTAGGACTGCTGCCGGCTTAGTCCAGTCAACAAGACCGCTGGTTTTTGTGAGTAGTTGGTCGTAGGTTGCGAGGTCGTGATTTTGGGTTTGGGGTTGGAGTGAGCCATCAAGGATTGCCGGTAAATGTTGAACAAGCATTTCTGAACTCAATTTTGATACAACGTTAACGAGCTCCTGCTTAGTGATTTTGCTGGGTACCGGAAGTGTTCGCTGAATGTAAACGGGGCCGGCGTCCATGGCAGCAGTGAGTTGCATGATAGAAATGGCGGTTTCGGGCTGACCGCTTAGAATAATACTTTCGAGCGGGGTCGGACCGCGGTGCTCGGGTAGTTTGCTGGGGTGAATATTTATAATGCCTTTAGGGAATAGGTCGATGGTGCTTTGCGGGATAATCTTGCCAAAAGCAACGAGCACGGCGGCTTCGGCATTGAGGGCTTTTATCTGGTCTTCGACTTCTTTGAGTTTATGAACGTAGATAATTGGGACGCCATTATCGGTGGCGACCTGAGCAATTTCGGGGAGGCGCTTTTTGCGACCACTACTGCCTTCGTCGTGGAGTATTAGGGAGGCGATGTTGTAGCCGGCTTTAAGAAGTGACTTGAAGGTGAGGCAGTCGGTGGTTACACCGGTAGCGAGGCGCTCATTGCCAAAGAATACGATTGTTGGCGATTGCTTCGTCATAATCGAGTGCCTCAAGACTGCCATCTTTGGTTAGGTTAAAGAAAGCGTCTTTTTCGTCTTTAATGTGGTCTACGAAAACAATGCCGTTGGTGTGATCGATTTCGTGTTGAAAGACACGGGCCAGAAAGCCTTCGGCCTTTAGGCGAATTTCATTGCCGTTAATGTCGAGGGCTTTAACGCGAATTTTGGTATGGCGCGGAACTTTGCCGTAAACATCTTTGACGCTTAAGCAGCCTTCGTAGTCGAACTGGATCTCGCCTTCGTATTTAGTAATCTGCGGATTGATAAAGACTTGGAAGTCTTTGTTAGACTTGTCGTCGAAGTTGTCGCGGATGACGACTACGCGGCGTAAGTCGTTGATCTGGACGGCGGCGAGGGCAACACCAACTTCGTGTGCGCGACCTTCTTCCCAATCGAGGGTAGCGGCTTCCATTTCTTTAATAAGCGATTTGATGTCATCGTCGATAACGTTAACTTTTTTGGATCGTTCGCGCAGGTTTTCTTGCGGTAATGTAATGATTGGTCGGAAAGTTGTTTTTGGCATATTGTTCTAGTATACAACAGTTTACGCCGCCCAAGAGAAGCTGACTATAAAAGATTACTTGGATCTAGATTGACGGTGCATTTTACCGGTATGGTGTTGGC
>JALQXV010000001.1 GCA_023263015.1 Candidatus Saccharimonadia bacterium | reverse complement strand
GTTGAACAAATGAGAGAAAAAATTAAGGCTGACTACTTAGGCTTTCTATCGGTTAGCGGGCTAGTAGAGGCTACTGGACTGCCGGCTAGTAAATTCAATCTCTCGTGCTTCACTGGTGAGTATCCAATTGGTATTGGCCATCGCAAGAGTGAAATTGTTTCACCGGTCAGTACTGAATATATGGACTAACTAAAGTTACGTATCAAGACCGAATTTGGTATATACTAATAGTTACTAGTAACAAGGAAGAAAAAATGATTGGTTTATTGATTGCGCTTGGTGTTGTCGTCCTTCTACTCATCGTAGGAATTGTGATTTACAACAGCCTAGTTAAAAGTAAAGTTCGAGTAGAAGAAGCGTGGAGCGATATTAGCGTACAGCTAAAGCGTCGTTACGACCTGATTCCTAACCTCATTAACACTGTTAAGGGTTACGCTACACACGAACGTGAAACACTCGATAGTGTCACGCAAGCTCGCGCTAATGCCATCAACGCTACCGGCGGTCCAGCTGAACAGGCTAGGGCTGAAAACGCCTTCTCTGACACACTTAAAAGCCTTTTTGCTGTCAGTGAAAGCTACCCAGATCTAAAGGCAGATGCAAACTTTCGTGCACTTCAAGATGAACTTGTTGATACCGAAGATAAGATTCAAGCCGCACGTCGCTTTTACAACGGTGCAGCACGTGATCTAAACATTAAAATCAAGACATTCCCTAACATTATTTTTGCAGGTGCGCTTGGCTTTAAAGAACGCGAATTCTTCGAAGTTGAAGAGTCTGAAGCGGCAGCCGTTGCTAAGCCGACAGAAGTTAAATTCTAATTAGAATTATTACGTTAAAAGGAGGCGTGCTAATCAATGTACTCAAATATTGCCGCCAATAAGCGTAAGACCGTCTATATCTTTATATTCTTTATTATTTTGATCGGCGGTCTTGGCTGGCTAGTCTCAACCCTAGTTGGTCATCCTACGTTGTCACCATATATTCTTGGTGGGGCATTAATCTACTCGCTTATCACATATTACAGTGGCTCAAAGATGGCACTGGCAGTTAATGGCGCGCAGGAAATTCAGAAAAAAGATAACCCACGGCTATATCGCATAGTAGAAAACCTAGCTATTACTAATGGTATGCCAATGCCTAAGGTCTACATCATGAATGACCCAGCCCCAAACGCCTTTGCGACTGGCCGTGATCCTAAACATGCAGCTGTCTGTGCGACTACAGGCATTTTAGAGATCATGACCGACTCAGAACTTGAAGGTGTTATGGCTCACGAACTTGGTCACGTTAAAAACTACGATATTCGTGTTTCTATGTATGCATTTGCACTCGTCGCAGTCATATCAATAATGGCAGACTTTATCTTGCACTACACTTTGTTCAGTAACAGCGAAAATCGAAGTCCGTACGTATTAATACTTGCAATCGTTGCAATAGTTATTGCTCCACTGGCGGCAACTGCTATTCAGTTAGCAATTTCACGTCGACGTGAATACTTGGCAGATGCTACGGGAGCATTAACCACGCGCTACCCCGAAGGTCTAGCCAGTGCGCTAGAAAAAATTGGGCAGTATGGTAGTTCGCTACAAAAGCCAAATTCATCAACCGCTCACCTGTTCTTTGCAAACCCACTAAAAAAAGGTGCGGTAGCAGGTTTATTTAGCACCCATCCACCAATTGAAGAGCGCGTAAAAATTTTGCGAAACATGGGCGATGCCGAATAAAAAGACCGACACGACAGGTAAAAAGCCGCGTGTTCGGTCGCAGCCTAAACATCGTTCGTTTAAGCTAACTAACAAAAAATATCGCCAGCCTGAATCAATACCGGTACCATGGAAGATCTTTAAGGACACGCTTCGGCTAATTCTTCAGAATAAAATTCTTTTTGGTGGTATTGCTATTATTAACGCCATCATTTCATTTGCATTTGTGCAGGGTTTTGGTAGCTCGTTTGAGCTTAGTTCGGTAAAGACTGACATTGAAAACCTGTTCAATGGGCAAGTGAGCCAAATAAGTATCGGGGCTGCCTTGTTCGGCTATTTGGTGGGCACGGCTGGCGTGTCAGCTAGTGAGAGCTCGGGTGTTTATCAGTTGTTTTTTACGTTATTCACAAGCTTGGCAATTATCTGGACGACCCGCCAATTACTGGCGCAAGAAAAGCCCCGTATACGCGATGGCTACTACAGAGGGCTCTATCCGCTTATTCCGTTCTTGCTGGTCATTATTCTAATCGGCATTCAGCTTGTCCCGCTAATAGCAGGGAACTTAATATTCACTACCGTTATTAATAACGGTTTAGCGGTTACAATTCTTGAAAAGGTATTATGGCTGCTTCTATTTATTGTTTTGGGCATGTTATCGCTGTACATGCTCACTTCGTCGTTATTTGGGCTTTACATTGTTACGTTGCCGGACATGACACCGCTTAAGGCACTGCGATCGGCTCGCGAATTGGTGCTTCACAGACGAGTTGCTATTGCTATCCGGTTGCTCGCATTGCCAATATTGCTTGCAATTATTACTGTAGCAATCTTTATGCCATTGGTATTTGTGGCGCCGCTAGCTGCCCAATACTTGTTCCTTCTGGCAACTAGTTTTGCGCTCGTTATCGTCCATGTTTATATGTATTTGTTATATAGGTCACTGCTATGAGTAAAAAAGAAGCTGCCGAGAGAATTTTAAAACTGCGAACGTTGATTAACGAATACCGTCATGCGTATCACGTACTGGATAAATCAATTATGAGCGAGGCGGCCGCAGACAGTTTAAAACATGAACTATCGCAACTCGAAGACGAATACCCAGAGCTTATCACCCCAGATAGCCCTACTCAACGTGTAGCAGGACAACCGCTGACAAAATTTAGGAGTGTTGCACACAGCCAACGAATGCTGAGCTTGAATGATGTGTTTGATGAGTCAGAAGTGGATTCTTGGCTCAAGCGAATCAACAAGTTACTACCAGTTAATGAATTGTTTATAGATATAAAAATGGACGGCTTGGCGTGCGCACTTGTTTATGAAGATGGCGTGCTGCAGCAGGCAATTACACGCGGTGATGGCTTTACGGGTGAAGAAGTTACTATGAACGTTCGCACCATTGAATCAGTCCCGCTCCGTTTAAATGGAGACAGTAAGTTCACTAAAGGGCGAACCGAAGTTCGCGGTGAAATTGTCATGTATAAAGAAGATTTTGCTGCCCTAAACGCAAAACGCGAAGCCGAAGGTCAAGCTCTATTTGCTAACCCTCGTAATTTAGCAGCTGGTACGATTAGGCAGCTCGACGCCAAGTTGGTGGCAGCTCGAAAACTTCATTTTCATGCCTACGATATGCAACGTCAGAACAGCAACGATGTACCAAGTCATAGCTTTGCTTATGACTCTTTAAGCGAACTTGGTTTTATAGTTAACAAAAAATACGACATTGTGCCGGCCACGGCCAAAGAGGTGATTAGTGTCGCAGATAAGTGGGAAGAGAAGCGACACGACTTACCATTTAATACCGACGGATTGGTTGTGAAAGTAAATGATCGTAGTATATATGAGCGACTTGGTATTGTTGGTAAGGCTCCACGCGGCGCGGTTGCATACAAGTATCCGGCCGAACAATCTACGACTAAAGTTATTGATATTATCGTTTCAATCGGACGGACTGGTGCCGCCACTCCGACAGCCGTGCTCGAACCGGTTGTAGTTGCTGGTAGCCGAGTCCAAATGGCTACGCTACATAATGAGGGCGAAGTTGCTCGTAAAGACATTCGAATCGGCGATACCGTTATTATTCATAAAGCAGGCGATATTATTCCCGAGATCATCCAGTCCTTGCCAGAACTACGGAACGGCTCAGAGCAGCCGTTTGTTATGCCAAAGCAATGTCCCGAATGCAGTACAGAGCTTGTAAAACTGAAAGCCGACGAAGCTGTGTGGCGTTGCCCAAACAACTTATGTCCTTCAAGGGTGCAAAACCGCATTCAACATTACGCTAGCAAGACTGCACTCGACATAGAAGGTCTCGGCGAAAAAAACGTTATAACGCTACTCGGCGCGGGACTTATTCGCGACACACCCGACATTTACGGTTTAACCGTTGAGCAACTTTTAACACTCGATCGATTTGCCGAAGTGTCAGCTAATAAGCTTGTTAATGCAATTCAAGCTAAAAAGGCACCAACACTTGAACGATTCTTGTTTGGAATTGGAATTCGTCATATTGGAATTCAGACTGCTGTAGACTTAGCGCGCCATTTTCATTCCATCGATGCCTTGTCGCAGGTGACGGTCGACGAATTAGAGCAGGTAGACGGTATTGGCTCGGTTGTAGCGGAGTCTGTTGTAGCGTGGTTTGGTGATCCTGATAACCAAAGGATCCTCGAGCAATTTAAAAACCACGGTGTCATACCTCAAGAAACGCAGCAGGTTATTGGCAGCTTGACCGACAAAAAGTTTGTAATCACTGGCACGCTTGAATCTATGGGCAGGGAAGCGGCTGCCGAAGAAGTTCGCAAACGAGGTGGCGTATTCCAAAATTCAGTCAGCAAAGATACCAATTACTTAGTAGCAGGTGCTAACATTGGCGCTTCAAAACGAACCAAAGCTGAAAAGTATGGTGTAGAAATTATTGAAGAAGCAGCATTTTTGAAACTTCTTGAAGATTGATATCTAGCCTTTTAGAGCTATCTATCAGGTATGATACAATTGTTCGGTACATTGATACGGCGTGGGGATATAGCTCAGTTGATTAGAGCGCAGCGCTGGCAGCGCTGAGGTCGAGGGTTTGAGTCCCTCTATCTCCACCAATGAAAACCTAGTACAATATATCTATGAAGAAACCATCTATTCGCCTTAAGCGTCCGTCATCTAACACAGCCAAACAAAAATTCTCATTCAGCTTTAAGCAAAGCGCCTTTCTTGTGGTGTTCGCATCAGTGCTTGCACTTGGCGCTACAGGTTATTATTACTACCAAAATGTCTTTACAGATCCAGCTCGTATTTTGAGCGATGCAGTTGATAAAAGTTTACAAACAACCAGTGTTACTCGTACCGTAACTCAAACCGGCACTCAAAACAGTGTTAGTCAAAAGCTGTATGTTTCCTACGGTCCAGCAGTAGTATCTCAGTCTGTTACTGATTTACAGGAATCTAGCAGCGTTGGTAAAACGGCCGTAAAGACCGAAAGCATTGGCACCAAAGACACCGACTACGTTCGTTACCAAGATATTTCAGTTACTGGTCAAGACAACGTTGAGCGCAAGTACAACAACGTCGTTGGTACATGGGGTAAGCGTCAGAGCGATGAGCAAACCGGACAAAGTGTATCGTTCCTAGATGATGCGCTATTCGTAATTGTTCCGTTTGGTAATCTTAATCCAGAACAACGCGCCGTAATGCGGGCAGAAATTAATAAGTCTGGTGTATACGACATTACATCTACAAAGCAAGAATTTAATAATGCTCGCCCAGTAATGACCTACCGCATTTCAGTTAATCCGCAAAAACTAGTGCAAGTGCTTTCTAAGTATGTAGAAGTTACAGGTGTTGGCAGCAATCAACAACTAGATCCTCGAATGTACGAAGGCGCGTCTGACGTGCAGATTGATATGGAAATCGATATGCTTAGTAAACACATTACTAAGGTCAACTTTGCAGATAGCGGACGTGTAGAAACATATACCGCTTATAATGCTGAGCGCTCAGTACCGCTTCCAAAAGATACCGTGAGTATCGAAGAGCTGCAGAACCGACTTTCAGAAGTTGAACAACAAGCTCAAAATAAGCAGTAGGTCATATGCAAGTTGTTGTTAACAACCTGCTCACGAATTACCAGATACACGGTACTGGCTCTAAAACGCTGCTGTTTTTGCATGGCTGGGCCGACACGAGCCAAACCTTTGATTCACTTATCAAAAATCTAAATTGTAAAACTATTACGCTCGATCTACCAGGATTTGGTGGTACGCAAACGCCACCCCAAGCATGGCACTTACAAGACTACGCACAGTTTGTGGCTGACTTTCTAGCTAAAATTGATGTGGAGCCAACTGTAATTATTGGGCACTCTAATGGTGGGTCAATTGCTATTTATGGAACAGCGCATGCTATTTTAAAGCCAACTCAGCTTGTGCTAATCGCATCTGCTGGTATCCGTGAAAGGAGTGCCAAAAAGACAGCGCTACGATTATTAGCTAAGCCTGCAAAAACTGCGCTACGCTTTGCGCCGCCGCACACCCAAAAAAGAGTTAAGAATAAGTTATATAGCGCCATTGGATCAGATTATCTTGTAGCAGAACACATGCAAGATACGTTTCGTAATATTGTCGGACAAGATGTACAGGTTGATGCCGGTAAAATTAAGATACCAGTTTGTCTTGTGTACGGCGAAGATGACATTGCAACTCCACTCTCGTACGGCAAAGTATTTAACGCTTTAATGCGAAATTCAACCTTAAATTCTATACCGTTGTCTGGCCATTTTGTCCATCAGGAGCAAGCAGTTAAAGTTGCAACTTACATAAAAGACTTTGTTGGAACAGCAAAATGAAAGCATTTTTATCCTTCTACCACATAAAGCTACCAGTTTACTTGGTTTATATGCTGCAGCAGGTCGAATATAACCCGCATAAATTTCTTAAGTGGATAACTACTTTCCCAAACCTTAAACGAGTACGACATCGCAAGTCAGTTGTCTGGACTTTCAAGGCTCGAATATTATTCGCCATAATTGTATTCTTTTGGATATTTTATGCGTTGTTAACAGTTTTCTATTTATTGATTGCACCTGTCACGGGGCTTATGTCGCTGTTTTTATTGCCGTTTTTGGTTATTCTAGTGACGTACATTATCGTCTTGTTTGGCTGGCTGTACGTGGAAGAGCCTCGTCGTCGTAAAAAGATCAAAGAATCAAGAAAGATTTTTGATAAACACCCAGGTGTAAAAATTGCTATTCTGGGTAGCTACGGCAAAACCTCGATGAAAGAGTTACTTAAAACAGTGCTGTCCGAAACCCGAACAGTGGCCGCAACACCAGGCAACCAAAACGTTCCAATCAGCCATGCAACGTGGGCGAAAAAGCTGAGCGGTACCGAAGACGTGCTGTTGATCGAGTATGGTGAGTACGCCAAAGGTAGCATTAAAGAGCTCGCAAAATTATCTAAGCCAACTCACGCCGTAATTACCGGCCTTGCACCCAATCACCTTGATCAGTACAAAGACCTAGATGCGGTTGCCAAGGACTTGTTATCGATTACTAGTTTTGTTGAAAACAAGAAAGTTTTTGTAAGCGACACCAAGCCATTAAATACCTACGACATACACGAAACGACTAAGTATTCTTCTAGTAAGGTTCTTAGCTGGGATATTTCAGACATTAAAGTTACTATCGACGGCACTGAGTTTGTTATGAAGCACAAAAAGAAGCACATTCACGTTAAGAGCGGTTTGCTAGGGCGGCACCAAGTAGCGCCATTAGCTTTCGTGGCTGCACTTGCCGACGATCTTGGCTTA
>JALQXV010000058.1 GCA_023263015.1 Candidatus Saccharimonadia bacterium | reverse complement strand
CGAGTTTTAAAACTTGCATGGAATCGTGGTCGGCTGATTCTAAGAACGTCAGTTGCCCAGAATTAAATGAGTGCTCACTTTTCTCAGAATTCTGAAGTATTAATTTATAGAAGATTAGCTGTTGTCGGTAACGGTGTAGCTTGAGTGCTTCGTAGGTCTTTGCACCACTTTTTGGCCATAATGACGCCGGCTTGCCTGTTTTGTAATCTCTGACAATACCCTTTTGAGTATCTATAAGATCGAGTTTGCCAGTTACGCGGGCCGAGCCAATTGTTATATCCTCGTTTGAAACGTCGAGCTCACTAATTTGGCCGCCATCGGTAAATAATTCGGCACTATACTTGTAGATTGTTTCTATCGCTCGGTGTCCGCGGGTTATTTGTTTAGGTATTTCAAGCTCGCCAATCAAACTTTCTTTGATTAGTTTTTCAAACAGCTGATTGGTTTCACGAATATTTGGTAGTGAACCGTGTTCGTTAAATTCATTGTGTAGGTACTGCATCGTGCTATGCATGGCATTACCAAAACTAGCGTTTGGATTGGTTGCTTGAGGAAAGCGCAGTAAATGACTAATCAGGAACGTTCGAGGCCCACCACTGGTAACGTCTAGGAATGTACCAAGGTGGGTCGGGCTTAGACAATATTTTTCTAAACGTCCAACTAATTGCGCACGCCAATTATCGTTCGATGGCTTGGCTACTGCTTCATGCCAGTCGTAAAGCAGTCCTTCACTCACTGCTTCGGTCAAATCACTGGTTGCTTCGTCAGTAATATAGAGTGATTTAGTGCGTTCGTCTTCGAGCCAGCCGAGTGGCAAGATCGGATTACTTGAATCGTCATGCCCTGCCCGCACGAGCGTTAGTTGCTTGGCTGCTCGGGTTATAGCTACGTAAAATAAGCGTAGATATTCATCAAGGGTTTCGCCGCTCGGCACCGCAGCAATATGAGGAGCAATCGCAATTAAGCTACTGCGACCCCGTGGCTTGGCCCATACGGTGTGTTGCGTATCGATAACAAATACATGGTCAAATTCCATCCCTTTTGCTTTATATGCAGTCATAAGCTGAACAGCTTTACTGCTTGATGCAACTGGGTGGTCATTTAGAATTGGCAAGCCACTTTGCAGCCGCAAATCGATGTAGTGCACAAAGTCAGATAAGCGAAGCTCACGCTCGCCTACGTAATCTCGTATGTGTCGCCGTAAACTAATAAGTGCAGCAATATGCACATGTACGTTCCCTTGGTCTTCGGTTTCAAGGAAGTAGTGGCTAAAGTACGGGGAAACGAATGGCTGGCTACTTGTGGCTCGGTTTTCACCGTAACCCATTAGACGATCTAGCGCTAATTCTAACGGTGTAGTTAAGGAGTACTGGGCTTGTTCAACCAGCCAATCGGCTATTTGCTTAATATTTTGGTCGGAGCTGTCTGACATTACTTCGATCCACAACTTGCGGTCGTTATAGGCAGCTAAACTTACGTTCCAAATTTGTTCTGATGTTAAATTCCACCACGGTAAGCTGAGGAGTTCGGGTAGTTTAGCATTGGCATAGAATTGATCGTTAGCACCAAGGGCTGCTACTACATCGGCGAGTAATCGTAGTTCATAAATATGCTGTTCGTTTAGTATGTCCTGACGACGTTCGTATGAAACATTAATGGACTTGTTTTGAAGATACGGCACAAGGCGTTCGAGGTATTTGTGACGAGGAGCAAGTACAGCAATTTGGTTTGGGTCGACGCCGCTGCGCAGTAAGTTAGAGATCTGGTTGGCTACGTTTGAATATTCGTTTTGTTGGCTTTGAGCAATACTAACTTTTATGGCCTCCCCACTTTTATTAGGAGTAGTGAGGTTTTTGTTAATATATTCGTATTGATCCTCGAGCCGGTTATCGCCTTGAGTGATAATTGAGCGGCTAAAATTGACAACTTGCGGCGTTGAGCGATAGTTTTGTGTTAATACAATAGTTTGAACATCTTGCCAGCGTTTTAGGAAGTCTAAAATGTTTGAACTATAGGCACCCTGAAAGCCGTAGATAGCTTGATCATCGTCACCTACAACCATTACGTTAGGGCTATTGTTGTATACGGGATTATTCACGACTGCTTCTAGAATGCGCTGCTGTACGCCGTTAGTATCTTGGTACTCGTCTGCCATTACATAAAGGAATCGTTCCTGTACCTCGGCTAATAAATCAGGTTCTTCTTTAAATTTTGCTAGCAGTAACATTAACTGGTCATCAAAATCAGTTAGTTGGCGCTTAGACATAGTTTGATTGTAAGACTCATAAATAGTAGCTAGTGAGATGAGTTTTTTAACAGTTGAGCCGTACTTAAATTCAAATGTTCCGTCCGCTTTTTTTGCCGTCCAACTATTCTTCCAAGCAGTTAGTGGCTTAGTTGAAAGCTTGTCGCCGTCGTGAGCTGTCTCAAGTGCATCTCGAAGTTCAAGATAGGCCTGTTCACCAATGTCGCTAACCGTGCGGAGCTCCTCTAGTTTGCTTGCAAGATTTTCAAATAGCGGCGCCGAAGTTTTACTAATAATTTTCAGATCTTTAAAAATATTTTTGAGATGTTCATTAGATTGTTTAACCCAATTTTGGTCTTTCACGCAAATCGCACGTAGCTGTTCTGGGTCGATGGCTGCTTGTTTTAGCTGGCTGATGCGGCTCATAGCATCAGATAAGTACAGGTAATCACCTTCATTAATCATTGCAAGCGGGTCATGATGATTGAGTTTTTCAAAAATTGATAACAAAATTTGATATCGTGTAACGTCATCGGCTTGTTGACTACCAATTAGCCGTTCAAAATACTGCGGGTAGTTTTGGAAGATCCATGCCCCAAAACTGTGAAAGGTATGAATTCGTACTTTGTAGGCATCTTGACCAATTAATGCAACGAGGCGCTCTTGCATAGTTTTTTGAGCGGAGTCAGTAAAAGTGAGACATAAAATACTCTCGGCTGGCGTGTCGGTGGTTTTAAGTATGTGAGCCACTCGCATGGTGAGAAGCGTTGTTTTGCCGGTGCCTGGACCAGCCAACACGAGCAAAGGACCTTCGGTTGTGGTCACGGCTTGTTGTTGATTGCTGTTCAGGTTTGCAAAGCGTTTCTCGAAGTCAGACATAACTGCTTCTAGTATACGCTGTTAGTAACAGATCAAAAAAATGTACTGTTGCAATATTTACTGTAGTCGGCGTATGCTATAAGCAATAAATAACGGAGGTTCCAAAAAAGTCTTATGGAAGCACAGCGCAAATTAGAAGCTGCCATGGACGACTACCTAGTTAAACAGGCCCCTATTCAGGTGCCGGCAGGTGGTCGCGAAGCAATAGTAAAATACTTGCCTATCTTGGCATTAATTGGCGGGATTTTGTCATTCTTTGCCGCCTTTAACCTATGGCAGCTTGGTCATACCGCTAATGACTTGATCAATACTGCTAACGAGTTAGCACGTTCAGTTGGTGTTGAAACTACGGCTACGCAGCTTGGCATTTCATACTACTTTGCTGTTGCAGTGATGATTCTGCAAGGCGCTCTAATGTTCTTGGCTTACCCTGGCCTTAAGGCTAATAGTAAAAAGCGTGGTTGGGATATTTTACTGTACAGTAACCTAATTGGCTTTGCTTACTCTGTGCTCGTTGCATTCACTAACTACGGTGGATTTAGCAATATTATTGGTGGCCTCGTCGGACTTGTGATCGGCTTGTATCTACTCGCACAGATTAAGAGTTACTACACAGACGGAAAAGTTGCTGCCAAAGTTGCAGCACCAACCGCGGCTGCCGTAAAGCCTGCTGTAAAAGCTAAAAAGACTAAGTAATAGCTAGTCTAAACCAGTAAAAGTTCCTCTTCCGAGAGGAACTTTTTTGATAGATCAATAAACACAGAATTGGTCCAGCCAAATCCGAGCTGTGGTGGATACAAACCTGGGCGTGGCGGTAGTTCAGGGTCTATGACGTTATATGCTTCTCGGAACACACCATTCCTTTCGAAATTTTGGAGATTGTTAGCAACCCAACTTCGTGCAATTGTTTCGGCTTCGTTGTAATGGCCATAAGACTTAAGACCATGCACAGCAATCCATTGTAATGGAGCCCAGCCATTTGGGTACGCCCACTGAGTTGGTAGATCGCCGTCCCATTCATTTGGGTTTCGAGTAGTTACAAGCCCACCCTTATACATAAAGTGATGAAGGTTCTCTACAATTCTGCGAGCTTGCTCACTGGTAGCTAATCCTGACCACAATGGGTAAAGACTT
>JALQXV010000023.1 GCA_023263015.1 Candidatus Saccharimonadia bacterium | reverse complement strand
AAAAAATCAAAACTTCGCTGATATTCAAGTTGAAATAGACAACCTAATGATTGATATGAACGGTATTATTCATACATCTTTGACATCGACTACACTAATGATGATCACGAAGACTGGCGTATGAAGCGCCTAAAGCCGTGTACTCGACAAGAAGCCTACAATGCCGATATTACATACGGCACTAACAACGAATTTGGCTTTGACTATCTGCGTGACAACATGGTTCGTGAAACCGACCAACTTCGCCAGCGTGAGCTAAACTTCGCCATTGTCGACGAAGTAGACTCTATTCTTATCGACGAAGCTCGAACGCCGCTCATTATCTCGGCACCATCAACTGCCAGCGGTACAGCCTACCAGCAATTCGCAAAAGTTACCCGTCAGCTTAAGCGTGATGAACACTTCGAAGTTGATGAAAAGCGCAAGGCCGTGTCTCTAAACGACACCGGTATCGACAAGGTCGAAAAGATCTTGGGTATTGATAACCTTTACGATTCAGGTAACATTCGTACGCTTTACCACCTTGAACAGGCACTCCGAGCACACGCACTATTTAAACGCGACAAGGACTATGTGGTTAGCAAAGATGGCGAAGTAGTGATTGTCGATGAATTTACTGGTCGTTTACTTAAGGGTCGTCGCTACAACGAGGGATTGCACCAAGCTATCGAAGCTAAAGAGGCTGTCGAAATTCAGGACGAATCAATGACGTTGGCAACAATTAGTTTCCAGAACTATTTCCGACTTTATAACAAACTCTCTGGCATGACCGGTACTGCTACCACCGAAGCAGAAGAGTTCCATCAGGTTTACAAACTAGATGTAATCGAAATTCCACCAAACCGCAAACTAGCTCGTATTGACCGTGCGGATCGCATCTATAAAACCGAAGCAGGTAAGTTTAGCGCCATCATTAAAGAAGTCACCAAGCTTCATAAAAAAGGCCAGCCAGTACTTATTGGTTCAGCTTCGATTGCTAAGAACGAGCAGTTAAGTAAGCTTCTTAAAAAAGCCGGTATTCCACATCAAATCTTGAACGCTAAGAACAACGAGCGCGAAGCTGCCATTATTGCAAAAGCAGGGCAGAAGGGCGCGGTTACGTTAGCAACTAACATTGCTGGTCGTGGTACCGACATTGTGCTCGACAAGGATGCTAAAAAGGCCGGCGGTCTATTCGTACTCGGTTCAGAACGACACGAATCACGTCGAATCGACAATCAGTTGCGTGGACGTTCTGGTCGTCAGGGCGACCCAGGCGAAACCCAGTTCTTTGTTTCATGCGAAGATGATCTAATGCGTATCTTTGGTGGTGATCGCATTTTACGTGTCATGGATCGCCTTAAGGTCGAAGAAGACACGCCAATCGAAAACCGTATCATCAGTCGAAGTCTAGAAGGTTCACAAAAGAAGGTCGAAGGCTTTAACTTTGACGCTCGAAAAGATGTGGTTAAGTACGACGATGTCATGAACCGACATCGTAAGGCTACCTACAGTATGCGTAACGAAATTTTGCGCCAAGCCGACATCAGTAAGCGTGTTAACGAATTTATTACTTCTGAAGCCAAAGCACTCGCTAACTCACCATTAGTCACTACCGATAAATACGAAGCCGAGCTGACGCATGTCTTCCCGTTTGATGAAAAGACACTCGATAAGCTATTTGACTTGCCGTATCACGAATTCGAAAAAGAACTCGTTACTGAAGCCAAGAAGCTTTACGAAGAGCAAGAGGAGCGCTTTGGTGCTGAAACACTGCGCAAAATTGAGCGTGATATTTACCTGCAAACCCTCGACAATTTCTGGATGGAGCACCTTGAAACTATGGACCACCTTCGAGAAGGTATCCGTTGGGTTGGTGTTGGTCAGCGCGACCCATTGGTCGAGTATCGTCGACAATCGCAGCGCATTTTTGAACAAATGCAACGCTCACTTCGCCACGAAGTCGTAAAAGCGCTCTTCCACGCGCGCCCACTTACCGAAGCTCAGCTTGCACAAGCAGTCGAGACTGACCTTACCCGAGCTGCTCGTTCATCAGTTGATAATGCCGATCGAATTACGAACGTTGAAGAATTTAGCGAAGATGACTTTACGGTAAAGACAGAGGCTGCCGAGAAAGCCGAAACTAACAAGGCCGCCACTAAGCGCAAAAAAGCCCGAAAAGCTGAACGTCAAAACAAGAAAAAAGCCAAGACTAAGAAGCGTAAATAGCAGGCTGAATCTTTGAAACATACAACTTCTGAATTAGTATTGGACAACGGCGCTCGCGGCATATTAGTTCATGTACCTGAAGCGACGGTAATGTCGTTTCAGGTTAACTTCCGTGCTGGCGAGTATCTGGTTGACCGTGATAAGTGGGAAACACCCCACATAATGGAACACATGTTGCTTGGTGCAAACAAGCACATTCCTAAAGCGCGAGCCTTCCAAGCCGAATTTGAAAAGAATGGTGCCTACTGTAACGCTAGCACTGGTACATACGATATTATCTACGAATCTGAGTGTGCCGACTTTGAATGGCAGCGTATTCTTGATTGGTTGATGGTTGCCATAACCGAACCACTTTTCCTCGAAGAAGAATTTAAGGCCGAGTTTGGTAATGTCCGCGAAGAACTAACTGCTCGTTCAAATAATCACTTTAGACACCTAAGTTTAGGCTTGCGTGAAGCTTTTGGTTTTTACGCTGTTACCGACCAAGAGCGCCTAAAACTTATGAGTAACGTCACGCTAGACGATATTCGTGAACACTATTTAAACACGCACGTTACGTCAAATATGCGTTTTGTTATCAGTGGCAATATTACGGCTACTCGCAAGAAATACATAAAAGAAGTTTTTAACGGCACTTCACTCAACAAGGGTAGGGGACGTAAGGCCTTGCCGCAAGAAATTCCGCTTGGCCTAGAAAAGCCACTGGCAATTCGCAATAAAACTGTCGACAACTATTATTTTTACTTCGACACATTCCTTAAGCGACGCATGGAAGACCACGAACTCGCTGCTATGAGTCTGCTCAATAGCATGCTTACCGAAACGCTCTATTCACGCATTCTAGGTACTGCCCGTGAGCGTGGTTTGGTTTATAGTATGAGTTCCGGAATCAATGCCGAACTTCACAGTACAAACTGGTGGTTTGGCGCACAGGTTCGTCCTGATAATGCCGAAGCCTTGTTTGACATCATGGTTGGCGAGCTAAAACAAATCTTTGACGGCAAGCTTACTAAAGAAGAAATTGATGCTGCTAAGCAGTATCGACTTGGTCGCTACCAACGCGGTGCGCACACCGTTTCAGGTATCGGCGGCAGCTACGCGGGTCGGTATTTCTTTGATGACTATATCGAAGATTATCATTCGATCCCAGCCCGCATTAAGGCT
>JALQXV010000077.1 GCA_023263015.1 Candidatus Saccharimonadia bacterium | reverse complement strand
AATGGATACAGCAGCATTTGTACTAGCTAAGTTTAGCGACGCCCACGAAAAACAGCGCCCAGCTCTTTTACAAGAGACCAATGCGCTGTTAAGTGAATATGTATACGGTTCTGGCGAACTAGTTGCCGAAACGCGCAGCTTCCTTATTTAATCGCTGTATAGATTGCTTTAGCGATCGCTTCTTGATTAATTGCTTCTACGCCAAGTCTTTGGCGAGTCTCTATAACTTCTCGAGGAGTATCAGGACCTTCAATGGCGACCATTGCCTCGTATCGAGCAATATTTGCCTCTGCTCGTTCTTGAATGCCGTCAGCTACTACTGGACTTACGAATACAGGGCTGGTTATGCCCGAAGCGCGCTCGTAATTACGACCAAAATAAAGCAGATTCTGCTGAATTCTCATAGTTATATTATATACCTTAATCATTAATGTGTCAATTTGGCAGATAATTAAACGAGCCTCCAGAGGGGGTGGGCACCGCTGGAGGCTCGTTGTATGGCTTGAAACATGTTCAAGCCGTAAATCCACCCTTCAACCCACCCTAGCGAAGCGTCGTTACCGGCAACAATGGCCTCGGTACGCGCCTCTCCGTTCGACTCAAGGCCGAGGTAGAGAATACATACATACTCGCTCTGAACAGGGTACTATTGCGCTCGAAAGCACAATGGTAGTTAAAGGGATTAGTATGTTTTAGAGTCTCTTTAACTAAAAGTTAATAAAGAAGCGACATAGTTAATGTGGAGGGTAACAACACTAGCAAGCGCCGCATGTAATGCTCTCTAAAACAATCTAACATTGGGGTATGGAAGGTACCTAAGCAAAGTAACCATAAGGTTATCTAAGCTTACAAATTGCTATTCTAGCAAAAATATTCTCTCATGTCAATACTTATCAACTTTTTTGTTACAAATGCAAAAACATAATATTATAACCATTAGCGCAAACAGCAGGTTATTTCCCGACTCTTTAAAGCCATTACACCAACAGGTAGAGTCACTATTATGTATCGGAGACACATCACTGCTCAGTAGGCATCCAGCACTTGGAATTGTTGGTGCTCGTAATATGACGCCATACGGCGAGGAAGTAACCACCGATCTAACTCGAGCTACGGGCAGAGCAGGGGCAACCATTGTTAGTGGTCTTGCTTTTGGCATTGATTCTGTAGCCCACCATACTGCCATAGAAGTAAAAGCCCCAACTATAGCCGTACTGCCAAGTTTATTACCAACTATCTACCCAAGCAGCAACTATGCGTTGGCAGAAAAAATCATTTCAAGTGGCGGACTACTCGTAAGCGAAGGTAGTATCCGCCAGCGACCAGCCCCATATGACTTTATTAGACGCAACCGCATTATTGCCGCACTTTCCGATGTAATACTGGTAACCGAAGCAGCCGCCAAAAGCGGCAGCAGACACACCGTAGACTTTGCATTCGACTTAGGTAAAGATATTTGTGCCGTGCCCGGCAATATAAATAGCCCACTGAGCGCAGGAACTAACGCCTACATTAACGAAGCAATGGCATATATAGTCACCGAGCCAGCCGACATTTTATGTAAACTGGGAATTAATGAAAATTTCATTAAACCGCAGTTTACAAGTAAAATCTTCGGCGAGAATGCCATACTGACAGCGCTAAATAACCAAAAACTGTCAGATTCTGGGCTATTAGAAGCCACAAAACTAACGGTTCAACAACTTAACGTACATTTAACAATGCTCGAAGTTAATGGAGCCATAGAGCGGTCGCCCAGTGGTGCATGGAGGCTCGCAACATGACTTGCAAAAAAATTACAAAGGGAGTAGTCTATCAACTCATGCCAAGTCACGGTATACTAAGCGTTAACACTATATATGTCTAAAAATCTTGTAATTGTAGAGAGTCCGGCAAAAGCCAAAACCATTGAGAAGTATCTTGGGAAAGACTTCACTGTTAAAAGTAGTTTTGGTCACATTCGCGACTTGCCTAAAAAGGGCATCGGAATCGACCACGACAAGAACTTTGAACCAACCTATGAAATTTCTGCTGATAAGAAAAAGGTTGTCAGCGAGCTGAAAAAAGAGGCCAAAGCAGCCGACGAAGTCTGGCTCGCAAGCGATGAAGACCGCGAAGGAGAGGCGATCGCCTGGCATCTTTGTCACGCTCTTGGCTTAAAGCCTGAAAACACTAAGCGCATTGTTTTCCACGAAATCACTAAACCAGCGATCGAAGCAGCAATTAAAAATCCGCGAACTGTAGATATTAACCTTGTCGATGCTCAGCAAGCCCGCCGCGTACTAGATCGTTTGGTTGGCTACGAACTAAGCCCAGTACTTTGGAAAAAGGTTCAATCCGGCCTAAGCGCTGGTCGTGTTCAATCTGTGGCGGTACGTCTTATCGTTGAACGCGAACGCGAAATTAATGATTTTACACCAAACTCACAATTTAAAGTGAGCGCAGTCTTTACAATTGATGGCACCGAACTGAAGGCAGAGTTACCAAAACCACTCGCAGATGAACCAGCTGTAGAAGAATTCTTACAAGGTATAGTTGGTAGCTCTTACACGGTAAGCGCACTAACGACCAAACCCGGCGTGCGCAACCCAAGCCCGCCGTTTACCACTAGTAGTCTTCAACAAGAAGCCGCCTCTAAGCTCGGCTTTAGCGTCAAACAAACTATGACGTTAGCGCAGCGCTTGTACGAAAGCGGTCATATTACGTATATGCGTACCGACAGCCTTAATTTATCTCAAGTTTCTCTAGATGCAGCTAAGCAGTACGTTACCAAAGAGTACGGCGCCAATTATCATAAACTCCGCACATTTAAGACCAAGTCTGCCGGCGCCCAAGAAGCCCACGAGGCCATTCGTCCAACCGATTTTACCAAGACCAGCCTTGGTAGCGATGAGCAACAGAAAAAGCTATATGGTCTTATCTGGCGACGAACCATAGCCAGCCAAATGGCTAGTGCTCAAATTGAGCGCAGCGAAATTGCCATCGAAATTAGCAATCGCAGAGAACAGTTTGTTGCTAAGGGTGAAATCCTCGCTTTTGACGGCTTTTTAAAAGTTTACGGCGGCGGCAAAGATGATGTTATTCTGCCAAAGCTTAAAGAAGGTGACGTGCTCGATCTTGAACGTGTGCACGCTATCGAATCATTCGACCGCCCGCCAGCACGTTTTTCAGAAGCCTCTCTAGTGCGTAAACTCGAAGAACTTGGCATTGGTCGCCCAAGTACCTACGCACCAACCATTTCAACCATTCAAACCCGTAACTACGTTGAAAAGCGTGACTCAGAAGGCATCGAACGTAATATCCGAAACGTCATCCTAAAAGACGGTTTAATTACCCACGAAACTACCACCGAGATTACTGGTGTTGAACGCAACAAACTAATTCCAACTCATTTGGCCGATATGACAACAGACTTCCTTGTAAAGCACTTCGCACCGATCGTAGATTTTGAATTTACAGCCCGTGCCGAAGCCGACTTTGATAAAATTGCCGACGGAGAAGAGAAGTGGCAAAACAAAATTAGCGACTTCTATAAAGACTTCCGTCCGCTGGTTGAAAAATCAGCCGACGTCACTCGCGTCGAAACTTCGCAAGCCCGCGAACTTGGTCCCGACCCTAAGTCTGGCAAGATGATTGTTGCCCGCTACGGACGATTTGGCCCAATGCTTCAAAAGGGTGAAACCGAGAGCGAAGACAAGCCAGCCTTTGCGCCACTACCAGAAGGAACCACCCTTATGACCGTCACACTTGAACAAGCGCTAGAAATGTTCAAGCTACCTCGCACTGTCGGTACCACCCCAGAAGGTGAAGAGATTAAGGCTAATATAGGCCGATTTGGCCCATACATTCAAGTCGGCAAACTATATATCTCTATCAAACCTCTTGACCCGCTCACTATTACAGAAGCAGAAGCCCATAAGTTCTACGCCGAACGGCTCGAAAAAGAAGCCAATAAGTACATTAAACAGTTTAAAAAGAGCGGAATTGATATTATAAATGGCCCATACGGACCATACATTACAAACGGCAAGAAAAACGCCCGAATTCCAAAGTCAGCTGAGCCAAGTAAAATTACCGAAGCCGAGGCTAAGGAAATGCTCGACAAAGCCCCAGAGCGCAAAAAACGTGCATTTAAACGCAAAAAAGCGCCTAATACAGCAAAACAGTAGGGGAGCAGTGCCTTGTTAACAATTAACAGGGATACTGCTCACTACTGTTTTTTAGTTACCGATGTTATTAAAAAATAATGCTAATGCATATATTGGCAATCGTTTTTATTTCGTGGTAGAATTTATTCACAAATGTATGATAATCTGTTGTCATAGTAAATTTGGAGGGACCTGCACACACAGGGAATAAGCATAAAAACAATATAAAAACAGATTCTTGACTATAAAAAATATAAATGATATAGTAATACTAATCGCATATAACTTACTGATAATAGACGGATAGGGAGCGTACACAAACATGACCCAAAAGAACATCGAAGAACTTGTCAACAACATCCTTTCAACCATCGAAAGGGAACGTGAACGCGAAATTATGTCCCGCCGTTACGGCCTATTTGATCGCAAAGAAACTCTAGAACAGATTGGTGAACTGCTTGGTATTACTCGTGAACGTGTTCGACAGCTTGAAAAGTCGGTCATTTCTCGTTTACGCACCAACGCCGAGGCAGGGGAGTTGCCAGGTCTAGGTGAATTTGAACAGCAATTAGTTTCTAGCCTTAAAGAAACCGGTAATGTAGCCCGTGTCTCAAATCTTTCAAACAGTTTAACAGGGCAGAACAGCACAAAAATTGAACAATCACGCCTAGCATTCATCGCCGAGCTATGTCCAGAACTCATTGTCGTCTCTGATAACGATCACTACTACCAAGCCATCGCTATTGCAGACGTCCATGATGAAAAGAAGATCCAAAAGCACGTCAGTGGTATTATTGACGCCATTAAGAAGATTGGTGAGCCTACATCTATCGAAGATGTAACCAAAAAGGTTAGCCACGACAACCCTAAGCATATCGAAGCGCTATCTACCACTTCTAAGCATCTTGCTACGCTAAACGGTAAGTGGGGTCTTATTAAATGGCCAACCGTTAACCCAAAGAATATTCGCGATAAAATCTATGTGATTTTGCAACAACACGGCAAGCACATGCACTTCAACGAAATCGCCGAAGCTATTAAAGACTCGGACTTTAAGCGCAAAGATGTAACCACCCAAGCCATTCACAACGAACTGATTAAAGATAAGCGATTTGTTCTAATTGGTCGTGGTATTTACGCACTTAAAGAATGGGGTTACAAAAAGGGCACAGTAGCTGACATCATTACCGAGGTACTTGAAAGTGCCGGTGAACCGCTCCACCGTGACGAAATCGTTAAGCGCGTACTTAAGAGCCGCTACGTCAAAGAAACTACCATTCTATTGAATCTACAAGGCAAAGAGCAGTTCCAACGAGTTGCAAAAGCTACCTATTCACTCGCTAAATAGTTATGTCAGTCTCCTATGAGGATCGTTGTACGTTAATAGCCGAAAATGCTGTTAGCGCAGAGCTTCAGGCCCTCATAGATCAAGCGTACGATACAAATGACCAAGCAGTTGTTGTAAACGGCGTTGCCATTAACCGCGCTGCTGTTGATATGGGATTATACGACGCCTTTAGCGTTGATCTCAGCGCGCCCAACGACCGAACGCTCGCTATAGATCTTACAACTATCGCCAGCGATCGTCGTAGCGCGGCCACTACAACTAATTTTCAGCGACTCAAGACAGCATCCCACAAAGAAGTTCAAATTGAGTTACAACGCGGCATTCTTATAGCCATACGCTCTGTGCTTGACAAAGACGTAACTGACCTTGAATCTGCCGAATTATGCGTCAGAGATGGCACTCAGACCGAATTTGACCGTATTGCTCGTACTACCAAGCTCAGTGCAGTTATGTGCACTACCGGTTGTGCTGTGGGCTCATTTGCGTATACAGAGTACCTACTAACCCCAGAACCGTCTAATAAAGCTCAGCTAATCATTAGTGGCGCCTTAGGTGCATTTGGTCTAGCGCAAGCTGTCAGAAGTGGCTATCAAGACAAAAAACAGGCAAAACAACAGGGTTTACATCCCTATATCGGCGACTATCCTGCGTTTGTACGCTTTAACGACAAGAACTAAACCGAACAAATTACGAACATTAATATACGACAATATAAATATAGATGTAAATTTTGATTTAATAGTGAATTCATAAATGACTATCTAGTTTAGTTTATGAGCTACAAGCAAGCGGGAAGCAAAGTCATATATAAAGCATAAACATTTTCTAAATTTCTGGCAGAAATTAGTCAGCAGAGAACCAGCACTCATGTGCGTAAAGTGCTATAGACTTAACGTCGCACAATATATCTTTTGCGACTTTAATATGCGATTTAAAGATGAATACTGATACCCCCCGTTCGGGGGAGTAACTTGAGCGATATGTCATTTATACTGATATTTCCTGCGTATTACACCTGTAAAGGTCTCAGTTACTTATGTATTAAGTGCATAACTCTATCCACAAGAGACTCACAGCCGTTGCATTTTATATAACGGACATAAGTTATCCACAGAACATTTGCATTTTTAGTTATTTTGACGCACAATATATTTTTTTTGACTTTCCCCCGCTTTTTAGTTTAAATATAAATTTTTTGACATTGCCCTATTTTTCTATCAAAATATATTTTTTTGTGACTCCATACTATGTACTTATTAACGAACAAAATACGAACAAGCAAGGGGAGAATGACCGGGGGACTTCTGAGATTACTTTACATAAGCCCGTTCGGCTATTCGAACATCGATATATTCTGAGGGCTTAGTGTTAGCTTTTTCAACATACTCTTTCGTGGCTATGAATGTTCCAAAGCTTTTACGGGCATCTTCGTTTAAATTGTATTTAACGTAATATGGGTACCCTGCGTAGCGTACCGTTAGTTCCCCTCCCCCTCCTAGCAAACTAGCTGACTCAACGGTTAACTGTTTTGCCTCTGACTGATGTCGCAACTCAAGGATAAACGCTACCTGTTCAGAGGTGAGCGCAGGCTTGCCAACCTCTATGGCAGTATTTGAAATATCGTTAACTGTTAGTAGCTTGTCTTCGGCAAGTACGGTTGATGACTGACGTGTGTTCAACAGGGTGCGACCACTGTTATCAATTACATAGGCGTCAGAGCCACTTTTTAGCAGTAGCGCAGGCTGAGACAACGTAACATGAATCGTTGCAAACGGCGAAAATAACGGCGTAGTTACTGATACCGTCGACAATTCAGGGAAACGCTGCTGCATGTCAGCTGAGATCTTTTGGCGATTGATTGAAAGTTTATTGCGACTACCAATATTACTAGTCATGTCACGGGCTGTTTGACTATATTCTTTAGTATCACGAATTAGCGTGGCGTCACCCGAAACAACAACTTTAGGAGCAAGTGTTAGAAGCGATAGATAAATAGCTACTACTACAACTCCTAAAAAGCCAAGAATATGCGTTGTGGTATGGAATCGCTTGATCCACTGCAGCCGCGCTAATGATACGCCAGCTTCATCAGTTGGGTTTTCATTGCGCTGTAGAGGACGTTCGTTGGCCGATCGGTTAGAGCTATAGTGAAAAGCCGTTTGCTTTTGGCGATTGATCTGCGGAGATCTACCGACTGGTTGCTGTTTTTTCTTTTTGCGACCGATCATTACTTAGCAACCTTGACCAATAAATCTGCAATTTTGCCAGCAGCGTTTTTAGGTGTTAAATCATACAAGTTTTTGCTCAATTCTGCCTGCTTTTCAGAATTATTTAATACTTCGGAGATAGTATTAAGAGTAAACGCTGGGTCGTCAGCAAGCGTTGCCTCATCAATAATCACTGCTGCCTTAGCGTCATTGTATACACGAGCGTTCTTTAATTGATGGCCGCCGGTTAGGAACGGATTAGGTATTACAATGCATGCCTTTTTCTGTACACCCAAATCAGCCAAAATAGATGCCCCTGCCCTTGTTATTACCGCATCAGCAATTGCACTCATATGGAACAGCTCCGATGTAAACGCAAAAAAGTCAGCTCGTTTAGTAAGGTCTGCTGGAAACTCGGCTATTTGGTCCTCATTGCCTGCACCTATTTGATGTAAAACATATAAATTTGGGTTTTTGTTAAGCAATTCAGGTAGCAAGGTCAGTAAGCCTTGGTTCATACGACGTGCACCATTGCTGCCACCAGTAATCAATAGAACTTGTTGATTAGGTTGTATACCGTATTTAGCCCGTAAAATAGCTTGCTCGGCTTTAGAATACGTTTTAAAGCGATTATCTGTCGGCACGCCTACAACACGAACTGATCTTTCTGGATACGAATAATACTTAGCCGGTAGTGCTGTGGCATGGTAACGTGCCCACCGAGCAGCGATACGATTAGACAAACCTGGT
>JALQXV010000073.1 GCA_023263015.1 Candidatus Saccharimonadia bacterium | reverse complement strand
AGTATACGCTAATTTGCTTTGGGCAACTGGTCGTATGCCTTATCGCCAACAGAAAGTAGTTTTTCTGCATCTGCAATTGCGGTTGCAAGATGGTCTGCTCCAAGAACAGTCACTACCGAGATCGTGTCGCCACGGACGTTTGCCATTATGAAACAGCGACCAGCTTCGTCGGTATTACCAACTTTAACCCCTACAAGACCTTCTTTATTGGCTACAGAATTATAATTACGCACTGGGCCAGCAACTGGCAGCGTTAAGTCTGGAGACTTGGCAATCTCTGCCAGAACAGGGTTCTTCATATACGCTAAACCTAATTGCGTTAGCTCATGTGCGGTGCTGATATTCTTAGGTGAAAAGCCACTGGCGTCGTCTCCTACTGCAGTCTGCGTCATGCCAAGTTCATTTAGCATTTTGTTCGCGTAGTTTGAATAATTGTCGATTGAGCCAAATGCCCAACGAGCCAGTGTGTCGGCCATATTATTTGACGATTGCATCAGCATAGCCTGCATGGCCTGACGTTGTGTCATCTGCTTGTTTACTTCAACCAATGTAACAGAACCATCTTTTGCAAGGTAATCATTGTATGAAGAAACATCTTCATCAGTAAATGTGATTAACGGGCCTTCCTCACCGGCTTTTAACGGCTTTTCCTGCATTATTGCGAGAGCGGTAATAACTTTGGCAAGGCTGGCCATAGGCACTGGCTTCGAAGTATCATCAGATACGGCTAAAACTCCGTCACCGTTAACGCCGTATGCCGCTTGGCCGTACGTAGGCCATGGCAGTGGTTCGGTAATTTTTAGACTTTCTTGAGGTAGTGCAGATACCTTTTCAGATACCGGTGTTTCTTTTGAGCCAATAGGATAATGTAGCCCCACAGTAACAAGCGAGATGATGAATGCAATAAAAATTAAGGCAGCCTTAGGGTTGCCTTTTACAGACTTCTTTTTATAACCGCGTTCAATTGTGTAGCGTGCCACAGCCTATAATTATAACGCTTTTTTATTTGATGTACTGTACTTCAATAACTAAAAATGCTGAAAAAGGCGTTTCTTTTTCTTCTTTTTACCGGTCTTGGGATCAATTTCCTCGTCCTCGGTACTTTTGTGATCATGATCATTGTGCGCGTGTTTGTCTGCTGCCTCTGTCTGACCGATCGATTGCATAAAATGGTCGTGGTTACAGGCTAGTTCACCGAGTCGCGATGCAAACTGGTCGAACAATCCAAACGTTTTGGCAAGGTCTGAATTGAAGTGTTCCGAGCCAGCTTTATATACGCCCTGAACGGCTGACATGATCTCTAGATCGCTTCGTTCCCTGTTTTCGTCGGAAAACTCAATGCTTAGA
The DNA here is from genome assembly GCA_023263015.1 of Candidatus Saccharimonadia bacterium. GTDB lineage: Bacteria > Patescibacteriota > Saccharimonadia > Saccharimonadales > 2-12-FULL-41-12 > JALQXV01. The sequence continues at coordinate 1,797 of JALQXV010000073.1, read as the reverse complement.
TCCTCGATTGACCCGAGTAGCGCATTGATTGTTATTTCATCTTGCTCTTCGGTGCTAAGCGCTTCTATCATACGCTGCTCATAATCTTTGTTAACTGCTCATTAGTCTGATTGCCGTGATGTTGTTGCGCTGCAAGTAATCCAATACCTATAACGAGCTTGCTTTGCCGCTCCTCTGTGTCTGGCTGCTCGAAAGCGGATGATGACACCAGCAGATATGGTGATGTAGGTTGGAGTTCGAGCGATTTAAACGTAATTTGTCGGGCTCCGGCAGCCGTTTGCATATCAAAGGCACCTGCTTTATTCGGGGTTCGAGTTGAAAGGTTTGGTGCAATACCTGCTGCTGAGTGCCCCCAATCATGAACTATGTGTGAACGATCACGGATCGCGTCGAGCGTACCTGAGTCGGTTAGCGCTCGCATTGCCATAGCTGTATGCCCAAGCTCAACGGCCGTACTTGTGGCATTACCGTGCGAATGTTCTGTGCCAACCGATGGGTCTTGCATGTCAAGCCCGCCAGTTAACATCACTTTTTGGAGCGGAGTTAGCTCTTTGATGTTAGTCGGATTGATCTCATCTTCAAGATACGTGACGTGGAGCATAGACGGAGTGGTTCGAGTAGTAATGATCGATGGGTAGAGTATCGTTTTACCGCCTCGAGCCAGGAGGAGCCCAAAGACTCTACCGTGTAACTTAGTGAGTTCGCTAAAGTTTGCACCAAGGGGTACAACTTCTCCACCCTTCACGGCAGGGTGCTTTCGGGTAATTAAATTATCTTTTGGAATGATTATCTCTGCTGTTGGAGCTTGTACTTTTGCTCCAAAGTTGTTGGCAGTAATAGTATCAAGTGTGTATGCTGCTTCGGCAGCGTGTTTTAAAATTTCAGACATGCATTTAGCGTATGTCTGGTTTCTATTTTTTGCAAAAGTGTTGCAAAAATACTAATTAATGCAACTATTTGCCAAATCTTCGCTGGCGGCTAGCATAATCTTCTAGCGCCTCATCCAGATCAGTCGCCGTAAAAGCAGGCCATTGTTTAGACACAAATTTTAATTCAGCATATGCTGCTGACCATAACATAAATCCACTTAAGCGCTGTTCGCCCGATGTTCTGATAATAAAGTCGAGTGGCGGTAAAGTAGGTCCATAAAGATGCTGCGTTATGAGTGAAGGAGTAATTGATTTGGCATCTGCTCCACTACGAATTACGCTAGCTACAGCATCGGCAATTTCTTGCTGACCACCATAGTTCAAGCACAAAACGAGCGTGCCACCAGTGTTGCTGGCGGTAGTTGCTTCCGCACTACGAATTGCCTTTATAGCTTGCGGGCTAAGACCCTGTTCTTTGCCAAGAAAAACAACTTTAATATTCTTTTTATCTAGTTTCTTAACTTCTTTAGTTGCTACCCACATTAGTAGATCCATCAAGTACGTGACTTCTTCTTCGCTTCGGTTCCAGTTCTCTGTAGAAAATACATAAGCAGAAATATACTCCACTCCCCGATCAAAGGCTGCTTCAGCAATTTCAACCAATGTTGAATAGCCTTTACGGTGCCCCTCGAGTAGCTTTAGCCCGTTTTCTTTCGCCCAGCGACGATTGCCGTCGAGTATTAAACCAAGATGTTTCGGTATCACCGCTTTAGGAGGATGGTTTTGTGCCATGGTCGTTTGATTATAGCAAAGAATGGTTGCGTAATTATCTAATTTTTATGGCTAAAGAAGGTATGTCACTAGAACTCGTCGATGACGAGTTTCTTCATTTGCATCATTTTGGCAAAGGCATTTGGTCGGGCCATAA
>JALQXV010000083.1 GCA_023263015.1 Candidatus Saccharimonadia bacterium | reverse complement strand
TAGGGAACCAGTACGTTAAACCGGCAAAATAACCAAACAGCACGCCGCCAATAATCATGTTATGGAAGTGGGCAACTAGAAACAGGCTGTTATGTACTTGGAAGTCGATAGCCGGCACAGACATTAGTACGCCAGTCATACCACCGATAGTGAATGTAACCACAAATGCTAAGAACCAGAGCATTGGTGTAGTTAAACGAATACGGCCCTTGTACATCGTAAATAGCCAGTTAAATACCTTAACGCCAGTTGGAACCGCGATAACCGCAGTCATGATGCCAAAGAACGCATTAACATTTGCGCCCGCGCCCATGGTAAAGAAGTGGTGTAGCCATACCAAGAATGATAGGAATGAGATTGCACCAAGGGCGTAGACCATCGACATATATCCAAATAAACGTTTTCGAGAGAACGTCGCAACAATTTCCGAGAATATACCAAATGCGGGCAGTACCAGAATGTACACTTCTGGATGTCCCCAAGCCCAAATCAAGTTAATATACATCATTGCATCGCCGCCAAAGTCTGAAGTAAAGAAATGCATGCCAAATACTCGGTCTAGTGAAAGCAGCGCCAAGGTTACGGTTAGTATTGGAAACGCAAAGATCACCAGTACCATGCTCGAAAGCACGCTCCATGCAAAGACAGGCATTTTAGTTAATGTCATGCCTGGCGCGCGCATTTTAAGAATCGTTACCAAGAAATTAACACCCGACAGTAAGCTGCCCAGACCTGCTATTTGCAAACTCCAAATCCAGTAGTCAACGCCAACTCCGGGGCTAAACTCAATGCCTGATAATGGCGGATAAGCTAGCCAGCCTGTGGCTGCAAACTCGCCAACCGCAAGCGATAAGTTAATCAGCATAAAACCGGCTGCAAACAGCCAAAAACTAACTGAGTTTAAGAATGGGAAAGCCACATCTCGAGCACCAATTTGGAGTGGCAAAATTAGGTTTATTATGCCAAACATAAAGCCCATAGCTACAAAGAAGATCATGATTGTACCGTGTGCCGAGAATATTTGCTGGAAGTGGTCGGCGTGCAAGAATCCATGGTTGTCGCCAGCGGATATAGCTTGCTGAGCACGCATCATAAGTGCATCACTGCCACCGCGCAACAGCATAATTGCTGCGACGATAATGTACATGACACCAATTTTTTTAGGATCGAGCGAAGTTAGCCAGTTCTTCCAGAGCCATTTCCATTTTTTAAAATAGGTAAGGGCTCCGAGTACAATTGCTCCAACAAGCCCCATGGATGCAACAGCTCCCATTACAATCATGTCATGTTGAAATGCCTCAAGATTTAAACGTCCCAACATTTAATGCATCTCCTCGTGTCCAGTACTGCCAGGGGCAGTGTACTTTTGAATGATAGATTTAAACAGATCTTTTTCTTTAGATGCATAGTATTTAACTGTGTCGTTTTCACTTGGTGCAGCTAAGGTTTTATAGTCTTCAAATGTTAAATTACGCGGCGCTTGTTTAACGGTTTGTACCCACTGCTCAAACTCTGCGTCAGAAGTTGCCTTAGTAGTAAAGTGCATGCCAGCAAAGCCTTCGCCGCTTAAGTTAGCAGATTTCCCGATGTATTCACCAGGTTCATTTGCAATTAAGTGTAAGCTGGTTTCCATGCCAGACATGGTGTAAACCTGACCACCGAGTTGCGGTATCCAGAAAGAGTTCATCGGCGCATCGGAAGTAAGTTTAAAATTAATTGGCGTATCTTCTGGAACCTGCAAGTAGTTGACGGTGGCAATGTTTTGCTCTGGATAAATAAATAACCATTTCCATTGCAAAGACACGACTTGAACGGTTATAGGCTTCTTTTCTGCTGCTACCGGACGGAATGGATCAAGTTGGTGTGAGCTTTTCCAAATTACACCTGACAACACAACAATTACGGCTAATGGAATGGTCCACCAGATAACTTCTAACGCTTTGTTGCCCTCTAAACTAGGGTCATACTCACTGTTCTTGCCGTCACGATACTTAAATACAATAAGAGTAACTAACACAAATACAGGTATAACTACAATTAACATTAGTAGGGTTACAATGACCATTAGTTCGCGCTGTTGCTGTGCAATAGCTCCACGGGGGTCAAGGACATCAAACGTAGCATCCTGAAAAAAGAATGCTAACGCTCCAACTAGCAATATCGCTAGTATTGAAAACAGACCCCACGTATATTTTTTACTCATTGGTTTACTCTATCGAATAATACCATAAGCAGTTCATTTTTTGGACTTGTTTGAACGTAAAAAGTAAACCGCTACTGCAGCACCAATAACGACGATCACCGCTGCTGCAACGATAAAAGTTGCGTCTAATGAATTGCTCTGTTGAGCGGCTGGTGTCTGAGCTGACTTTACGGTTGCCTCTTCTGCGTGGTCGTGTCCGGCGTGTGCAAAATACATAGTTATAACCTTAACAGCTTTACAGCTGATTGATCAAACGTCTACTATGTAAAGATGGATTATGCACAAAGAGCACTTGAGGAACATAAAAAATTAAAAGGCAAAATTTCGGTTGAACTTAAAGACCAACAGCTCGAAAAGGAAAAGCTTGCTATTTATTACACCCCTGGTGTCGGAGCGGTAAGTTCGCATGTTGCTGAACATCCCGAAGAAGCTCGTGACTATACGTGGCTTGGAAATAATGTCGCAGTAATTAGCGATGGCTCGGCGGTTCTTGGCTTAGGTAATATCGGTCCATATGGCTCATTGCCCGTTATGGAAGGTAAGTCGCTACTATTTAAGCATTTTGCAGACATAGATGCAGTGCCAATTATCCTTGATGTACATTCTGCCGATGAAATTGTGCAGGCTGTTACCGCTATTGCACCGTCATTTGGCGGTATTAATCTCGAAGATATTGCTGCTCCGATTTGCTTTGAAGTCGAAGAACGCTTAAAAGCCGCGTTGCCAATACCGGTATTTCACGATGACCAACATGGCACGGCAATCGTTTCGTTGGCAGGACTTATTAACGCATGCAAAATAACTAACCGTGATCTTAATAACTGTAAAGTTGTGGTGAGTGGAGTTGGCGCTGCAGGTGTGGCCATTATGAAATTATTAAAAGAATACGCCCCAACAATTCAGATCGTTGCAATTGACAGTAAAGGCATTGTTGGAAGCAGTCGGGACGACCTAAATAGCGTTAAGCAAAAGTTAATAACCGACAATATTATTGTCTCTAATCAGTCAGGTGCCTTGTCAGACGCTATGGTTGACGCAGATATTTTCTTGGGTGTTTCTCAGCCGAAAGTTGTGACCCAAGAAATGATTAAAACCATGAAGCCAGATTCGATCATTTTCGCAATGGCCAATCCTGTTCCAGAAATTCTTCCAGACGAGGCTAAAGCCGCAGGAGCAGCTATTGTAGCAACTGGACGAAGTGATTTTCCTAACCAAGTTAATAACGCGCTAGCGTTTCCTGGTATTTTTAGAGGCGCTCTCGACAACAATGTTCGAGATATTACCGAGCAGCACAAATTGGCTGCTGCCAATGCGATCGCTCAGCTCGTTGAAAATCCAACTCCAGATGAAATAATCCCTTCGGTCATGGATGAACGCCTAGTACCAGCTATTTCACAGGAAATTAAATGAATTCGCGTGCAACCAAGATACTGTTGATAGTCGGAGTTGTTGCTATAGTTGGCTTACTTGGATATTTACTACTTGGAAACGAGACTGACCCAAAACCAAAGCCGCTCGTAAGTCCAAAGGTTGATCAACAACCAGATGCCTCAAATCAGGAGTTGCCTCAATCACAACCAGTCACTATCCGTGGTGAAGTAGGTTGCTTGCCGTCAAAAGGCAGCGGCCCTATGACGATGGAATGTGCAATTGGTTTAAACGCTGATGATGGCAAGTGGTACGGCTTGAATGCCGACGACCCGACCCTTACTGGCTCCCAACCGACCGGATCAAAAATAGAAGTTTTTGGAGCGCTGCAACCACCAAATGGTAATTCGAAATTTGATATTGCAGGCGTTATTAAGGTTGAAAAGCTCCAGAAACTTTAGAATATAACTAAGCATAACAAATATGTTTCTGTGTTGATTTTAGGTAAAATCAACAGTATGAAGCGCCCAGAAGTTGTACTAGAGAACTGTGAAGCGGTTTACGACTACTATCAAGACCGAGAACCAAACGAAAACGTGGCCAAATTTTTGCACGGCGTATTTGGAAAGATATATCGTCCAGATGTAACGTATGATTTTGGTGCGCCTACTGTAATTGAAGACCATTTTGCCGATGACAAAAAGGTACTAATGGTCGCTAACCACATTACGGCAGCTGATCAGTTTGTATTGGCCTCAATTGCTAAGCGCGAAGAATGCCTGAACCCATTGATTGCTCAGACCTATATTCCCGGCAAGGCTCCTATTTTTAGGGTGCCGCCAATTAGACCGTTCTTAGATAACTTTGTGGCTCTGCCAACCTTTAGAAAAAAAGATGTTGCAAATAGCGACCTACCAATTGAGGTTCGAACTGATCTTCAGCAAACTGCGACAGATAGGTTGCTTGGAATTTGCATCGACAAAGCTAACCAAGATTACAATATCGCAATTTTTCCGCAAGGCACGCGCGATAAAGCAGCTCGTGTTAGGTCTGGTATCGGCAAAATTGCTACAAGCATTGAGCGACCCAATAACTTCTTAATACTGCCAGTTGGCATAAGTTATGATGGCAGTAGGATTGACCTAAGACCGGCCGTTCATATCGGTACACCATTTTCATTGGCCCCAAGCCCAGACCAAGTTACTGAAGACGTGACGCGTGAATTATTACGCTGTACAGCAGTGACTGATGCTCGAGTAGCCGCTTAGGCCTCGGGCGCGCTAATATTAATCAACCATTCAATACTGAACTTATCGACTACACTTCCAAATGTATCGCCCCAAACTTCTTGTTTAAGCGGGTAAATTACTTCGACATCTTGGCTAAGGCCTTCAAAAATTTTAGCCATTTTTGCTTTGTCAGTTCCCATGAGAGAGATGCTAACCTTGGCTGCTTTTTCACTGGCTTGCGGCGTATCGCTACCCATAATGTCGACAGCTCCACCTAAAAGGGCAGCGTGCATTATTTGTTCGGCTGGGCGATCATCTGAAACCATATCGAAGTCGGCGTACGTTTTAAAAATTAACTCACCGCCAAAAATTCCCTGATAAAATTCCATTGCCTGACGACAGTCTCCTTTAAAAAAGAAATATGGATCACACTTTATATCACTCATGCTTGGGTTCCTTATTTAGTTACTTATACTTCTATTGTATGCCATAAAATTATAGCTAACCATGTTAGTATATAGATAATGATTAACGCTACGGAGAATGCATGACCCCTTTCTTTTTTGGTGCCTTTTCTTTTGAGAATTTATGGCCAGAATCTAACATCACACTGTCTGCTCTTTTTATAAGATTGCTAGTTGCTGCCATTATCGCACTAGGCGTTGCACTTCTGATCAATCGACTGATTACCAGAGGATTATTTTGGTTAGCTTCAATCATTACCGTCAAGCCAAAAAGTCGAAGCAAGGGCGACCATCTTTTGCAGGTTCGTCGAACAGAAACTTTTTTAAGTGTTGGTGCCGCCGTAATTCGTTTGGTCGTTATTGGGCTTTGTTTGTTCCTCGCCTGGCGCGTGGCTAATCCAACTAACGCACCGATTGCAGTAATTGGTGCTAGTACATTCTTTATCGTTCTCGGCGCAGCAACTATCGGTCCATTGCTCCGTGACTTAACAACCGGTACATCAATGATCGTTGAGCAGTGGTATAACGTGGGTGATCACATTGTAGTCGATCCATTCATTGAAATGAGTGGCGTCGTTGAACAGATCAACTTACGGTCTACAAAGATCCGTGCCTTAAGTGGTGAAATGATCTGGATTCACAACCAGCATATACAAGCAGTCCGAGTCACTCCACGAGGCGTTAAAACGATGTCGGTGGATACATTCTTTAGTGACCTGCATAAAGGACGAAAGCTGCTTGGTAAAGTTATTAGGACTATGCCAAACGGGGCAACCATGATTGCACGTCCCTTAGAGATTAAAGAAGAGGAAGAAAGTGGTGGCATTTGGAGAATTACAATTGAAGGTCAAACAGCGCCAGGGCGTGAGTGGTTGATCGAAGATTTTGCGGTTAAAGCAATTACGCAAGCCGATAGCAAGAAGGATCCACTTATTGTGCACGGTCCAATCGTGCGCTATACCGACCCTGCGGCGGAACGACAGTTTAAGCACTCAATCAATCCCAAGGCGATGAGTACAGTGAAACCAAAGAAGAAAACCAAAAACTAGAGCTGCAAGAGTATGCTTTTCGTACTACTCATTATAATCGCACTCATCATTTGTGTTTGGTTTCATATTACCAATCCATACGCGCGAGTTACTATTTTTAAAAAACCATTTGGTACTTACATAACGAAAAATGGTGAAATTGATTTTATCGTTAACTACAAGATGCGAGTATATAGTGGCTGGTTTGCGAGTGGTGTTGGTTACGTTAAATCGGGTTTTTTGATACTTCAAAATACATTTTTTGGTGGCAAGCGAGCTCCAGCAAGCGAAGTTTCTGAAATTTTAGCGTACATTCATGCTAAACGTTTCGATCCTGATCTGCCGTACTTAATTTCGGGTGATCAATTTAGCGTTCTATATCCTCGTAATCTAGGCGTTTTTTATAATCAACTTATCAATCCAAACACCGCACACAGTCAAAAAGATTGGGAAAATCGCCAACGAATCTATCTACAGTCAGTACTATTTGCAACCATTGGATTATCGGCTGGCAACAAGCCCAACACGACAATCGTACCCATTGGGCCGCATCACGCTACACTAACACAGGTTCACCCTAGTGGAGTTGGGTCTGATCAGGTATATGGCTTATTTTATGCACTTAGTAAATTTATGACAGACAGCGTGAGTGAAGACGGTAACTATCGAGTCATGACTATACG
>JALQXV010000076.1 GCA_023263015.1 Candidatus Saccharimonadia bacterium | reverse complement strand
ATAGATAACTTGACCACTGTTAATAGCAGCTGCAGCTTCGAGGCCAGTACCAACAATTGGTGCTTTAGGACGAATAAGCGGTACTGCTTGCTTTTGCTGGTTAGAACCTACCAAAGCGCGGTCCACACGGTCGCGCTCTACAAAAGGCACGAGTCCAGCAATTGAACCAATAATTTGGTTATGGCTAGCATCCATGTGTGTTACGTCAGCAACATCAGTTTCACCTACTGCCATACGGATACGAGCTGAAACACGTTCGGTTGCGAATGAACCATCCTTGTTTAATTCGTTACCTGCACCAGCAATAACGGCTTTTTCTTCATCGGCTGCACCAAGATAAATGATTTCGTCGGTTACCTTACTGTTCTTAACAACGCGATATGGAGTTTCGATGAAACCGTAATCGTTAATACGTGCGTAGTTAGCCAAGTTAAGTACCAAACCAATATTGGCACCTTCTGGGGTTTCTACAGCACAAATACGTCCATAGTGAGTAGCATGCGCATCACGTACTTCAAAACCAGCACGCTCACGACTCAAGCCACCTGGGCCCATGGAGCTGAGACGACGTTTATGCGCAAGTTCTGATAGAGGGTTAATTTGGTCCATGAACTGAGAAAGCTGTGAGCTTGCAAAGAATTCACGAACAGCTGCAACGACTGGGCGAGCGTTAATTAGCTGTCCCGGCGTTACTGTTTCAATTTCACTCATAGACATACGGTCTTTAGTGTTGCGTTCCATTCGGAGCAAACCAATGCGGAACTGGCGTTGAACTAATTCGCCAACGAGCTTAACGCGGCGGTTAGCAAGTGAGTCAATGTCATCGGCTGGTTCTTGCGTATTGCTTAGGCGGATAATCTCGCTAATGATAGCGGTTAGGTCTTCGAGGCGCATGACGCGGTTTTCAGCTGTGTTAGCAACATCGAGTCCAAGACGCTTGTTAATCTTGTAACGACCAACGCGACTAAAGTCGAAGCGCTTGAAGTTATAGAACATGTTTTCAAGCAAGCTGCGAGCGTTATCAACGGTTGCAAGATCACCTGGACGAAGGCGTCGGTACACTTCGATCAAAGCTTCGCTAACAGACTTAGCTGGATCTTTATCGAGTGTTGCCTGTAGATAGTTATGAGCTCCAGTATCGACTGCTTTGAAAGAATCTTTCATTGCAGTTTCACTCATGCCAAGAGCACGAAGTAGTGTTGTCACTGGAATTTTACGCTTGCGGTCGATCTTTACATACATCGCACCATTTGCAGCGGTTTCAAATTCAAGCCATGCACCACGGCCAGGAATAACCTTAGCGCCGTAGACATTTTTGCCGCCTGAAATGTCAGATGTAAAGAATACACCTGCAGAACGAATAAGCTGGCTTACAACGACACGTTCAGCACCATTAATCACGAATGTACCGCGGTCGGTCATCCATGGGAAGTCACCAAGATAAATCTCGTGTTCTTTAACTTCGCCGGTAACCTTATTGGTTAGCTCAACGGTAGCCTTAAGTGGAGCTTCATACGAGATGTTGTTCTCGCGAGCTTCAGCTTCGGTAGTTTTAGGATCTTCAAAGTGGTATTCCTTGAAGGTTAATGAAAGTTTTGTACCTGTGTAATCGTCAATAGGACTGATTTCGGCTAGTAATTCACCGAGACCTTCTTCGACGAACCATTGCCAAGAACGGTTCTGGTGGTCCACCAAGTTTGGCAAGTCTAGAACTTGCTGCGCATCGGTGAAATAAGTACGTTTAGTAGTTTTTGTGGTGCTTGCTGTAGTCGTGCTTTTTGCCATATATAGCTAAACTATCCCCTCGTTAAATTGTAAAAACTAAAAATAGGCAAAATATGCCTTTTAAAGTAGGTTTTTGTTTGATTATAGTTTTGGGCCCGAAGATATCTGCTGAATCGACTTTTCTGTAGCCCTGTTTTTGGAACCACAACAAACCGACCAGACTACTACTTCTTAAACCCCATTGTAATGATGATTTAATGAAGTGTCAATGATCTGGTCGCGTTGCGAGAAATTAGTATGTAAAATCAGATTTAATTATTTTTTAGGGACTGTCTTAATGACATTGTCTACAATGCCATATTTAAGCGCTTCGTCGGCAGTAAGCCATTTATCGCGTTCCATGTCTTCATGGATTTGAGCTGGCTTTTGGCCGGTGTTCTTAGCCATAATTTCTTCGAGCAATTTCTTGATACGAAGCGACTCACGCAAATCAATCTCTTGATCGGTAACCTTACCACGAGTACCGCTTGATGGTTGGTGAATCATAACTGTTGCATGTTCAAGTACCGAACGCTTGCCCTTAGCGCCGCTACTTAGCAGAAATGCTGCAGCACTAGCCTGAACGCCGATACCAAAGGTAGCCACGTCTGGACCGATGAATTGCATGGTGTCATAAATTGCCAATGCATCGTACACGCTACCACCTGGACTATTTATATAAAGAGAGATATCTTTCTTCGGATCTTCATTTGCTAGATGAAGTAGCTGGGCAACAATGATGTTAGCAGAATGTTCATTAACATCTGTCCCTAAGAAAATAATTCGTTCTTTTAGCAAGCGGCTATAGATATCAAAAGCACGTTCGACACGTCCTTCGGTTTCAATAACGGTTGGTACTAATACAGACATGGCAATCCTTTCGTTATATATTCATAATAACGAAATTAGCACTCTAATGTCAAGAGTGCTAATTCAGGATTTATATTGCGAATTTGTATGTAAACTGAGAGTTAATGAACTACTTAGATTTACTAGCGTATGAAACGAGCAGATTGACTGTTTGTTCAGTTAGCATCCGTGAAGCAATGTCACTGCGATTTTCTGGCTTATCGAGTTCTGCTTGCATTGCGGCATCTTTGTACTGCGTCTTTAGCTGTGCAATTTGAGCGTCTAGGTCAGCAACAGCAACCTGCAGATTTTCCTTGTCGGCAATTTCTGCAAGAACAATACTTGCTATTAGCTGATTTTTGGCCTGAGGGATTAAATCTTTCTTGTACTCTTCTTCGGTTTTGCCTTCGGCTTTTAGTGCTTCTTCAAACGTTTGGCCTTGATACATCAAGTTACGACGAACTTCGTCGATGTTGTAAGTAACTTGTTGGTCAATTAATGCCTGTGGCAATTCAACATCAGATTCATCAGCGACCGCTTTGACAACCTCGTTTTGATATTTAGACTCAGCTTCGCGTTCACGTTCGGCAGTTAGCTGCTTTTTAATGTCGTCTTTTAGTTCGGCAAGCGTCTTAAACGGGCCTACCTTAGATGCAAAATCGTCATCGGCTTTTGGCTCAACAAGTTCGTTAAGCTTTGTAAGCGTCACGGTAAAGGTTACTTTGGCACCTGCTAAATCCTTTGCCCCGTAATCTTTAGGGAATGTAACTTCAAAAGCCTTTTCATCACCTGGCTTCATGCCAATTACATTATCTTCAAAGCCTGGGATAAAGGCCTTACTACCAAGAACAAGTGGGTAGTCTTTGCCTTCAGCTCCTTCAATAGCCTTACCGTCTTTATCAACACCTTTAAAGTTGATGACCGCTTCATCACCGTCTTTGGCGGCACGGGTCACTTCTTTCTTTTCAGCAGCGCGCTTTTGAAGTGACTCGAGCACTTCAGTAATGTCTTTAGCAGCAACAGTAACTTTCTCTCGAGCAACGCGGACGTTCTTATAGTCGGCAATTTTTAGCTTGCCGATAATACTAGTTGTGACTTCAAATTCAAGTTCGGTAAAGGGAACAAATTTCTTTACTGCAACTTCTGGACGAGTAACTGGGCGAATGTCTTCTTTTTTAGTAGCGTGAGCATATAGTTGTGTCATTGCTTCATCAAGAAAATCGCTTTGTAAAAGTGACGGATCAATGTTCTTTTCGATCATTGCCTGCGGAGCGGTACCTTTACGGAAACCTTGTACTTTTACGCTCTTGCCAAGACGCTTAACAACTTCGTCTTTAATAGGGGTTAGTTCTGTTGCGGTTGCCGAAATTGTTAACTTGATTTCGGTCTTTGATAGATCGGTTCGTGATATTTGCATAGAAGTTAACTATACCACTCTCTTTACAGATTGTCATGGTAATTTCAGACAGTACTAAGCGTAACAACTTTTTATATAGTCTAAAACTGGTATGATCATGCTCATGGAACGACCTGATGTAACAATAGCCAATTACGACAGAATGTATGATTTTTATGAAACTTTGCCACCAAGCGCTGTGGCCTTGACAACTATGCACGCTTTGTCCGCTGCAGCATACCGCGGACAAACGGTTACATTTGATGAGTCAGCCCATGAAAAAATTGGCGAACTGCTCGAAACAGATACTCGCTTACTTATTGCCGGTAACCACATTACTATGTTTGATCAATTCCCTGTGGCGGCGGCTGTTCGATCAGAACCAGTACTACAGCCGATCCAGCGCAACACATTTATCCCAGCTAAACCAAGTTACTTCCACGACAATCGCTATCGCTTTTTAATCGATAAGCTCGGTGCTATCCCTGTCTTCCGACCAAAAGATGCCAAAGGCGATGCGCAACCGCTACTGGCTGATTCAACTAAACGCTTTATTGATGTGTGTGCCGAACGAGTAGCTAATGGCGAGCACATGTTTATATTCCCAGAAGGCACCCGTAAACGTGAACGGCCTGAATATATTGAACGTGTCGAACGCGGCATCGGCAGAATCGCCGCAGCGGCAAGTCAGCGAGCACCAATAGCAATTCTGCCTGTTGCATTATGGTATGGCCAGAATCCTAAAAAGTTTGACTGGGTTAAGCCAGCCATACATTTTGGCACGCCAATACTGCCGCCGTTCAATACCCATCGAGACGTTACCGACCGCTTAACTGAGTCGCTCAACCATTGTGTCGCTGAAGCTAAGCAGTCTTTGGGGCGCTAATCTGCTGAGGAATTTGTTCAACTGCAAACTTTGCTTCTTCGCCAGTTTCAAGATTTTTTAACGAAAACTCGCCGCTATTAAGTTCATCTTGCCCTACGAACAGGGCATATTTAATACCCTGCTTGCTGGCGCTTTTGATTTTTTTGTCAATTTTTCGGCCGGTGCCGTCAATCGAAACATTTAAATTTTGAGTCCTTAGTTGGTTAGCTAAATTAGCCGCCCCAGAATATACATCACCTATTGTGACAATCACTAGGTCTGTTTCATTTTTGAATGCCGGCATTAAATTGTTGCTTTCTAGGAAATTAGCCAGCGTTACATCACCCATACCAAAACCTACGGTTGGTACCGGCTCAACTCCGAACAGCCCAACGAGACCGTCGTAGCGTCCTCCGCCAAACATACTGCGATTATTTTCTGGGTTTGTGTCTGCCACTTCAAAAACAATGTCAGTGTAGTAATCAAAACCGCGCATCAAGCTAATATCAAAGTCTACATTAGTGATTCCACTAGCTTGCAATAATCTGCCAAGCTCTTTCATGGATTCGATACTCGGCAAATTCTTCACTTCTTTAGGTAAATCATTAAGCGAAGTAATGGTCAGCATTTCTATGGTGCGCTTAGTTAGATGATCATCTTCACATATTTCTTGTACAAGATCTTTAAATGCTTCGGGGCTCATTTTGTGCATTTTGTCGATCAGTTTGATCATTCGGTGCGCCTTAGCTTCATCAAGCTCCAAGTAGTCACTCATCAAAGCGTTGATCACTATTCGACTATTTATTTTTATACGGTACATATCTGGTGTTGCGCCAAAGCCTGCAAACAAGTCACGTACTACCGCAAGAACTTCAAATTCGGCACTGACGTTAGAGTCGCCAAAAATATCTACGTTAAGCTGCCAGTGCTCGCGCAAACGTCCGCGTTGCGGTCGCTCGTAGCGCCATAAATTAGGAATCGAAAACCAGCGTAGCGGATACGAAAGTTCTTGCCGACGAGCTGCCACCATACGACTAACCGTTGGCGTCATTTCTGGACGAATTGCAACCGCTCGTCCACCCCGATCTGTAAAGTTATAGACTTGTTCATTAACAATTTCTTCACCGGTCTTTGCCAAGTACAAATCAAGTGGTTCTAGCACTGGTGCGTCGTACTCGCTGTAGCCATGCTTCTTAACCACATTACGAATCGTATTGAACATATAGTCTTGGCGTTGCTTGTCTTCTGGATAAAAGTCGCGGGCGCCTTTGTAAGGTTGCGTTGATAGTGTCATATTAGCTCCTATTATTACTGTAATCGTTCCAAGAGTCCACCATAGTTGTATGGAGTGTAGCTATCTCCAGCAAAGATTGGGTAAATAGGTGGCCTTAATCCGAGCGCAAGCGCCATGGACGGCTCGACTGGCTTAAATGAAGGTAATTGTTGCGAGCCAAGCCGGAGCCGTCTTTTGTCATTTAAAGTAAGTCTGTAGACAAACCTATAAATTTCTATATTCTCGGCTTTTGTTAATTTAGTGTTAGCCAGCTTAGTAATGAGCCCATACCACAGATTTGCGCTGTTTAAGGGACTGCTTAAACTAACTTCTACTGACAAGCAATTTGGCGCATATTTATTTAAGCAATCGTAGTCGGCTTTAATTACCCTGTTTAAGCCAAGAAATAAACTGATATCATACAGTTCTGGATTAGCAGACTCGCCAACAAAACTGCAATCGTTATCCGCAACGGTTGTATTGTGGAAATCCAGAACCACGTCATACTTTTTTGTTATTTCAATAAGTTCGGCGGCTCGGCGCACTTCAAAATTATCATCATCAGATTGCCCCGGAAAACTACGATTAAGATCTTGTGCGACAAATCGTTCATTGATTGCCCGCGCAGCTGGATTTGCAATTACTGCGTCAATGCCTTTAATTGGTTTGCTCAAGAATTTATCTGCTAAGGCTATACCGAGTGGCTCATTACCGTGCATGCCACCGA
>JALQXV010000098.1 GCA_023263015.1 Candidatus Saccharimonadia bacterium | reverse complement strand
CAAGAACAGCTCAGGTTTTCGTTCGAATTTCATTGGAATAATATTATATAAAGTTTTACAGTATATGTCAATTTTGCTATAATTATTTTTGTTGTTAAGTCCAGACCACCGAACAGCTCTTAGTCTCGAAGAATAACTGTTTACTGGCAAACATTGCATGCGAGACTCGTTATCAACGTAAGGAGTCAATGCTATGTCTAAAATGACAAAAGACGAGCAAGTGGACTGGTATGATCGCACACATAAAAACTGGCGATCATGGGGTTCATGGTTCAGCTGGGGATCTCCTGTAGGATTGAGCATTTTTGTGCTCGCTCTAGCAGGCGCCGCTTGGATTATTTCTAAGATCTAAGAGAGTCCACAGTAAAAATAGAGCATCAATTGTGCTCTATTTTTATTTGACATACTTATAATTATTTAGTCTAATATAGTTATGAAAACCTCACGTAGACTTATAGCAGGTGGATCCGCAGCAATATTAAGCGTTGGCATATTTTCTGCTGGCCAACACTATGAACGTAGCAAGCACGAGAGCGCTCCTACCGCCCTTCTAGATGTACCAACCCCTAATCTGGCCGACCCAAGTCAGCCAGTTGGACCTGAGCCTGCCAAAACCCTAACCGGCAAAAGCACCGATAAACCCAAAGTACCTCTACCCAAAAGAATCCCAAGAGATCGAACAATCTTAGACCAAGTGACTGCAGATAGAGCTAAGCAACCCACAAAAGGTCATTTTGATTTTCCTCAGGTAAAACGTTCTGAATTGTTAAATATAGACCTTAAGCCTACCGCCGATCATGTACAGCGTCAGTACACTGAACTGAAGAAAGAATACGGTAACTGCAAAGATAAACCTATTACGGTACCAAGCAATATACCTGTCTATACCTATTTTGGCGGCAAAGCCGTAGCCCTAGCCTTTACATATTGGCCAGGTGAAACAACTGTTTCAGGTTCTGAAACCATAGATATGCCAGAAGGTGCAGATGCGCAACAAAGTGATTTTTATGTATATGTTGACGGCCAGCGCCACCAAATGAAAGCAGAAGTAACCTCCCCAGACCCAGTAAATGAGCCAGACTACCTAGACGATATTACGCTTCACTTGCCGAGCTCAGTTGAAATACCTCCAAAGCCTATCTGCTAGCTGCTCGAGACTGAACCTGTTCGGCTTGATGCCAAAATCCGTGCAAGTCATCAAGACCCTGCCCGTCAGTTCCCCAGCGCGTTAAACGCACTAAATTAGCACCCGAATTCAACATCTTTTTAAGATCACGAGTTCTACGCTCTAGATCTGCGCCCGAGAGCCATTCAAAACCTTCGCTCTCAGCTTCGCACTTTCCAGCTTCCAGCGCCATATTAACCGCTTCTTCTCGCTGTGAATCACCTTCTGTCGGTAAAATGTCGACCTCAATCGTGTCAAATCTTTGAGCCGCTTCTACGGTTGCTTCGGCAAGATCGGGCAAAAGCACCAAATGGGTACGGAACAAAACTGGATTGTCTATAAATGCATTTCGATAGTGGTCTGATTCTGGGTTAAATGTAATCATGCCTAACTCGAGATAGCCTTGAGCTCATCTAGTTCAAACATTTCTTTAAACGCCAAAGTAGTGACATGAGAACCGCTGATGATAGCAGCCGTAAGAGTTGGCGGTAGACTAAGACTTATCCCAGCTTCTGCAATTGTATGTTCTGCGGCATGCAAGGCTGGAAATTCTGATGCTAAACGCGATTGTGACGCTGCAGTATCTATAATTCCATCATCGATTCTTGAGGTTACCGATTTAATAGCAGCGGTGTATTCATCTTCGTCTACCATTCCTAATTCTCTTTGTAGGACCGCGCTATCAACTTTAGTTAACGCAACCACAGTAGTAAGGCCACCAATCAAATACGGTATCGAAAGTTCTGGGGGTATATTTGTTTCAGCAGAAGCGTTAATGAGTTCAGTCCCTACTCGGCCGAATGCTGGGTAGGTCCACGTCATTAGCCCAGTACTGAGCTCTGCTTCTTCTGGTGCAAAAAAGGTTTGAGCAATTTCTTTTCGTAAATGCCCAGTCAGTTCTGCAGGGTCTACTGCACCTAATTCTGAACGTAAAGTTTCGTATCTCACAGGTGGACTACTATATATTTATGTACTGTATCTGTCAATATACACAAAAATGTTGTATAATTGTATTTTTATGAGTATCGAAAAACGATTACATGATGTTGAAGCAGCCGTAGACCAAGACCCTAGTATTCTTGGCCTTCAAGCATATGAGTTTTTAGACAACGATCTACTTAAACAACAAGATAAATTTATTGCCGGTGAGCCGGTTCAAATTGAGTATCCAAAGCTCGACTACGACGAGCTTAAACAAAAAGAAGCTACAATTCGTGGCCTTATCTTATTGCTGCACGATACCGACGGTTCACTCAAGGCCGACGCATTGTACGAAGCGTTAAGTTGGCGCCATACTGAAGTATGCATGTTGGGTTGGGCCTCACTTACCCTTGCCGAACAAGCAGACGCGGAAGCACGATCATGGCACCAACAAGCTAACGAGGTACTGCACGGCAAACCAGAACAAGAAACATTTGATGCGATGTTTGATCAAGAAATTAATGCTGGTCGTGGGCTAGAAATTTCTTATAAACACACCGTGGCAGCCCAAATACAGCAAGAGCTGACTGAACTTACCGGCACAGTAAAAACTCCAGACAATGAACCGTTTATTCCTAGTGCCGAATTGGTGAAGAAACTTGGCGATCTTATTAAAGATGAATTTAAAGACTATATTTCTAGCATTGATCCTGACAAAACCTACACTCCAGCAGAAATAGCTGAGGTATTTAGTAACGTTCTGGATATTACTGGCTTTACCGACGATGGCTGGAGTGCAGACCTTGATGACAGCAATACACTATCAGTTTTAGCCGCAGAGAAAAAAGTAAAAGTTGGCTCAAATCGCAAAGATATTCTTGGCTCCGTACTACAAAGTCGTACACTGCATGAAATTGGTGTTCATGGCTTGCGCGCTCGAAATGCTTTGCAAGCCGGATGGCAATCCGCAGCTTATGGTCAGGACAGCTATTTAGAATTTGAAGAAGGTACCGCTACTGCCTTTGAAGATGCATTTAATAATGAAGCCAAGCCACACGGCTGGCAGTACTACATAGCTATTGGCTTAGCACTTGGTATGGACACTGACCATCCACGAAACTTGAGACAAGTATATGACGTTATCTGGCGCTACAAAGCTTTGCAAAAATATGACGGCACAGGCGACTTAGACCCAGAAACAATCTATAAAGTTAAAAAGGTAGCTTTGCGACAATGCAAGCGTATCTTTAGAGGTACAGACGGCGAAACTGCTGGGAATGTCTATTATAAAGACTTGAGCTACTACAACGGTCAAGCTAAAGCATGGTCAGTACTAGGCAAAATCGAAGAGCCTGATGATCTGGCTAGACTTTTAATAGGTAAACTTGACCTAACAAAGCCATTCCATCAAATAATTGCCGATGAGATGCTAAAAGCATAAGTACTGAGTGTACGTATTGTTACAGCCACCGTACAAATATTGTTGCAAACTAACGGTATTACTAACTATTAGGAGGTTTGTATGAAGTTTTTATCACCAACAGTGCACAGCATTATCGGTTTTGTTGTCGGTATCGCCCTACTGATAGCTCCAAACTTGTTTGGATTTAGTGATGTGGGCGGGGCTGCAGTGCTGGTACCGCGCATACTAGGAGTAATCATCATCCTGAGCGAGCTCACTGTACAGGGTAGCTTTAGTAAGATGGGAATGATCCCAATGAAGCTCCACATCATGATGGATGTGGTTCTAGGTGCATTTCTTGCTCTTTCACCGTGGATCTTTGGATTTGCCGATGAAGAAGCCAATGCTTGGGTACCCCACTTGGTAGTCGGTATTGCAATTATGGGTTACGCTTTGGTCACTCGTACTGACCAAGATAGTAATCAATAGCAGTCTCGACAATCAATATTAATTTATTGTATTACGATAAATTATTGAGTATACTGCTTGTAATTAAACAAAGGAACCGACATGAATCGTGTACCAACCGTTATATTACGAGCAGCTATACTCGCCATTGGCGCCATTGTATTAGCAATATGCGTTTTTGCTTTACCGGCTACATGGAGAGCTGTTGCAGCTGAATACCCTACCCATACCTATGTTTTTTACATTATAATTTTGTTACTTTATTTGGCTGCAATTCCTTTTTACGGAGCCCTATACCAAGGCATGCGTTTGCTGCGCTACATTGACAGTAAGCAAGCCTTTTCTCAATTGTCAGTCACAGCCTTAAAACGTATATCTATATTCGCGACCATTATTAGTGGAATCTTTATTGTAAGCCTACCCTTTTTCTATATTTGGGCACAAAACGATGACGCGCCAGGACTTATTTTGTTTGCCCTGTTTCTAGTTTGTGCACCGTTTGTTATTGGGGTGTTTGCTGCAGTCCTGCAACGCCTACTTCAAGAGGCACTCCACATTAAATCCGAAAACGAACTGACGGTTTAGGCATAGTATGGCAATTGTAATTAATATCGATGTAATGCTGGCTAAAAGAAAAATGAGTGTTACCGAGTTGTCAGAAAAAGTTGGTATTACCATGGCCAACATTTCAATTCTAAAAAATGGTAAAGCTAAAGCTATTCGAATTTCTACGCTCGAGGCTATTTGCGAAGCACTTGATTGTCAACCTGCAGATATTCTTGAATACCGCGCAGATAATTAGCTAGCTTTTGCACCTCTTACAACTTCATCAAAAGTAAGTAGACCAAGCTCAAGCCCATCTGCAACGTCTGCTGCTTGGTCTTCTACGTTATAAGCGCTCATATCTGGTGCAAGTGAGGCTTGCCGACGATTAATAATCTCTGTAAAAGTAGCAAACAAATTTACTTCCACTGCTGGATAATCATGCGACACATCTCGTCGTCTGTTAAGTAATCGC
This sequence comes from Candidatus Saccharimonadia bacterium, assembly GCA_023263015.1. Lineage (GTDB taxonomy): Bacteria > Patescibacteriota > Saccharimonadia > Saccharimonadales > 2-12-FULL-41-12 > JALQXV01. The sequence continues at coordinate 5,446 of JALQXV010000098.1, read as the reverse complement.
GCATCTGTATCAAGCATTCTTTGTTCTTCAATAATCGTATGCATGGCAGTGATCAGCGGCTCGGCCGTAACTGCCTGCAAGCCTTCTCGTAGATCATCGTTATGGAGTGCTAAACGCGATAAGGCAATCATTCCAATACGCGCTCCTATTAGCGTACATTCTACGTGTTCTTTGGCGATTGGTAATTCTGGATCGGTGCTTTCTTCGAGGTAATTTCGAATACCAATTGAAAGAGTACGAAACATTGGAAACTCGTCTGCAGCTCGTCTAAAAGAGATCTTATGGAAGTCTCTATCGTTCATGAGCTCTGTAATTGCACCGACAGCAGCCAAGTCTGCGTCACGCGGATCAATTTTCCGTAGTCCACTATCAAGCTTTTCTATCGACATAAGATGTATACTATATACTATTTATACTTATTGAGCAATTACTAAGGACGTCGTGCTTACGCTTGCATCCCCGTCATTAGCCGTTAAAATCAATAGAAACACATGGAGGGTAAACATGATTGAACGTATTGGAATTGTTGGTGGTGGACAGCTGGGGCGAATGCTAACAGAGGCGGCTCAGCCATTAGGCTACGAAGTAACGGTGCTCGAAAAAGCGCCTAATTGTCCTGCCGCTCAGGTTGGCGCTCAGCAAATTCAAGGTGAACTTCAGGATCCTGATAAGCTTCGTGAACTAGCCGAAGCTACCGACGTTGTGACGTGGGAGATTGAGCATATCAACGCCGGCGCATTAGAAGATCTAGAACGCGAAGGTTTTAACGTTCAGTCATCGCCTAGCACTCTTAAAGAAATTCAGGATAAATTTGCACAAAAGCAACTTCTTGATAGTAATTCAATTCCAGTGGCAGCTTCTTTGGCACTGCCAGCTACCTTTAGTTCTGGCGACGAAGCAAAACGTAGGTATTTAAAAGACTTTCAACTTGGATTCGATGCCGAGTTCATCGTTAAATCTCGTCGAGGGGGCTATGATGGCCGTGGCAACTACGTCTTTGGGCCAAGTAGTACGCTCGAATCCATGCAGGCTGCCTTAGGCGAAGATTGGAGCAATCTTTATGTCGAACGTTTAGTGCCATTTGGCAGTGAGCTGTCAGTTATTGCTGCACGAGATATACATGGCAACACTGCAGTTTACGCGCCCGTTGAAACAGTTCATAAAGATAATATTTGCCACACCGTTATAACACCTCCGGACATTGACCCACGACTTTATAAAGATGCCGAGGAAATTGGCCATGAAACACTCAAATTACTCAAGGGAGCTGGCGTGTTTGCCGTAGAGATGTTTGCCACAGCCGACGCAGTAATTGTGAATGAAATTGCTCCTCGCGTACACAACTCTGGTCATCACACTATAGAAGCTGCTCAGACATCCCAGTTCGAACAGCATGTCCGAGCCATTACTGGCATGCCGCTCGGCTCTACCGCCCTACGCGCTCCTGCAGCGGCAATGATTAACATTCTTGGCCAACGCGAAGAACCACTCACCCGTGCTGGTCTAGACGACGTATTAGCACTACCCGATACTCATCCTCATTTTTATGGAAAGTCGTCGCGACCGGCTCGAAAAATCGGTCACATTACCGTTCTTGGAGCAGACCGAGATGAAGTACTACAAACTGCGCAGCAGGCACGGGAGCTCCTAGTAGTATGAGTGAGCAATTACGCGTCGGAATTATCATGGGGTCAGATTCTGACCTTGGAGTTATGCAGCACACTGGCGCTGCGCTAGCCGAGCTTGGGCTTGCTTACAACGTAGACTACGAGGAGCGTGTTATTTCAGCCCATCGCACGCCTGATGCCATGACAGAATACGCCGCAACGGCAGCGACCCGTGGTCTACAGGTTATTGTGGCAGGCGCCGGCGGATCAGCGCATTTGCCAGGCATGGTAGCATCGGAAACATCGCTTCCGGTTTTAGGAGTAGCCATTACTTCCAGCCCCGATACCCTAAACCGAGCATTAGGCTCAATGATCGGCATGCCTAAGGGTAAGCCGCTCGCAACATTTCAAGGTGAGGCCGGTGCGTTTAACGCTGGGCTATTTACTGCAAGAATCCTCGCTGCCACCGACCCATCAGTTCGTGAAGCCTACGCACGATACGAACAAGCGTTAGCCGACGAAGTTCGCGGCAAAGACAAACGTCTTAAGGAACTTGGTGCGGCTGCGTACTTAGAAGCCAAAAGAATAGCTAGCTCGTAGCAATTCTTACTGTTAATTTAAGAGTAACTGTATTAATGTGAGCATATGAAGCCGATTCAGCCCGACGGATCACTATCTGAAGATGAGCTACGGTATCGTTCGGCCTTCTTTGAAGCCCAGAACGAAGCTACTCCTGATGGTATTGTGGTGGTTGATACTAACGGTAAAATGCTTTATTTTAATCAACGCTTTGTTGAAATGTGGAAGATTCCACAAGAGATTTTAGATCGTAACGACGACGATGCGGCACTTAAATTTGGTATGACTCGGCTCGTTGAACCCGAAAAATTTATTAAACGCGTTGAATTTTTATACGCCAATCCTGATAAAGTTAGTCACGAAGAAATTTATTTTAAAGATGGCCAAGTACTCGACCGCTACGGAGTGCCGGTTGTCGGCACCGACGGAACCAAGTATGGCTGGGCGTGGTATTTCCGCGATATCACTAAAGCCAAAAACCGTGACCTGCAACTCAAGCGCCAAGCAGAGTACGCCGTGGCGCTGCAACAAACTGCACTCGCTATTGGCAAACGTCTTAAAATTATTCCGCTACTTAATACGATCGTGCAACATGCCGCAGAAATTGCTGGCACTGGCGGCGGCTATATTTATTTGCTTGATAAGAGTCACAAGAAGCTGGTTGTACGTGTTGGCATAGGTGTCTTTGAAGAATTTATCGGCCTAGAGATACGTAAAGGCGAAGGCTTAGCCGGACGAGTTTGGAACACTAAGCGTTTATTGGTGGTCGATAACTATGACACTTGGCGTGGGCGCAGTTCGAGCTTTCCAAAATCGGTCGTTACATCAATCGCTGGCATACCCTTAATGGCCGGCAACCGGTTTATTGGCGTAATTGCACTAACTCATACCGACTCGTCTATGCGCTTTAGCACTGAGGACGTCAAGGCTTTAACTCACATTGCCGAACTAGCTTCGATCGCACTCGAAAACGCCCGACTTTATGAGCAAGCTCAAAAGGAAACTTCCGAACGTGAACACGTAGAAATGCTAAATGCATCACTAACCGAACAACAAAACCGCTTACTGGAAATTAATAAGTCAAAAGATGAATTTATATCGTTGGTATCGCACCAACTACGCACACCTGCTACTGGTGTTAAACAATATATAGGTATGCTTTTAGACGGTTACGGAGAGACCTTAAGCGATGCGCAACGAGAAATCCTGCAAACTGCCTATGATAGCAACGAACGTCAGTTAAGGATTGTTAACGATCTGCTTAATGTCGCACAAATTGACGCCGATAAAGTAACATTAAATATTCAAGAATTTAATTTGAATGAAGAAATTGCCGATATTACTAATGAGCAATGCAAAACAATCAAGGATCGAGCGCAAACAGTTGAAATAATTGATAGCCAGCTGCCAGTCAGTGTTTCTGCAGATAAAGAACGTTTACGGATGGTAATTGAAAATTTGCTCGATAACGCAAGTAAATACTCGCCAGATGGTGCCAAAATTACAATCAGGTTTAAAAATGCACGCCTAAAAACTACGATCACCGTCACTGATAACGGCGTAGGTATTGCCCGAAAAGACTATCAAAAATTATTTAAGAAATTTTCCCGCATTGATAACGAGCTTTCCGATACGGTTACCGGTTCGGGCTTAGGGCTGTACTGGGCCCAGAAAGTCATCGAACTCCACGGCGGCACAATAACGGTAAAGTCAGTACCTAATGTAGGTTCAAGTTTTGTAATTTCACTCCCAAATTAAAAGAGCCGCTAGAGCGGCCCTTTTAATATATTTAGATGACTATTTATTCGTCAAAGCTAAAGTTGATTCCAAAGTTACTGGCATTACCTTCATCATCGTGGGCTGAGGCATTAACACCTGCACCAACCTGTTCAAGGTTATCTTTAGTTTCTACACCAGCACCTAGATTGGCTTTTTCACCATCTTCACTATGTGCTGCTCCTTGAGCTCCTGCACTAAGATTCTCTAGATCATCAGTCGATTCAACTTTGGTACCTAAGTTAGCACCATTACCTTCATCATCCTGAACGGCTGTGGTCGTTCCTAGGCCGATGTTTTCAAGACCATCATGGGTTGCTGCGCGTGCACCAAGTTCAGCTTTTTCGCCGTCTTCACCTTGTATACTTAAACCAGTTCCAAGGTTAATTTTTTCTGGGTCTACAATTGAGTTTGCAGCAGTTTGTTGGGCTGGAGCAAATGACAATGCTGCCGCGGTAGTAGCAGCAACTACTGCGCCGGTTGCAAGCAATAATTTCTTCTTGTGGTTTACAGTTTGTAATAGGTTAGTTGAAGTATTCATAATTAAATAACCTTTCCTGTTAAGTAATGAACCTGTCTAGCATTTTCATGCTAACAATAGCTTAACTTTGTTAAGTAATTATGGCTGTAAGCTATCTCGCAGATAATTTGTGTTATGCAGGGGTTACTATTTTACTTCAATGTGAGAATACTGGTTTTGAATATGCACCAAAAAATACTTACCGTGTGATTCGCTACGCATTAAAGCGGCGTACACATGTGGTGGAACGCTACTATACCGATAAATACGGTGGGTATTAAACTCGATTTCGAGCAATTGAGCTTCCGCGTCATACCCAATAGATAAGATATTCGAGGAGTTTACGGGCGTCCGATTCATATTACTAGTATAGTCGCTTAGAAGATTATCGACTAGCCCAATAACACCTGTAGTTCATTAAAAATTAATGAAACTTGGGTCATTTCTTTTGAACACGATCGTTGACTTTTTAACATGATTATGCTACAATGGTTATATTGTTTTTGATCTTAAATGATGAATCCGAGTTTAATTGGTTTTTCTGACTCAGGTTTTATCGCTACAGAAGCAGTCAGACTACTAATTTAAACAAAAAAGGATTCTTTTTTAATGCCTTCATATACTCGTTCACGACCTCGTTCGTTTAATAACTCACGCCGTCGCACTAACAACAAACGACGCGGTCAGTACATCGACCCGTCTAAATTCATCAAAGTAGCAAAGCCAGTTGCTGTTGAAGAATACGTTCCTACAAACAAGTTCATGGACTTTATTGTTCATGATCAAATTAAAAGTAACTTAGCCAAAAAAGGCTTTGTTGACCCGACCCCTATCCAAGATCAGGCAATTCCTGTAGTTCTTGATGGCAACGACATTATTGGTATTGCCAACACTGGTACTGGTAAAACTGCCGCCTTCGCGATTCCTCTTATTCATAAGCTCATGCACGAACCTGAGTCACGCG
>JALQXV010000097.1 GCA_023263015.1 Candidatus Saccharimonadia bacterium | reverse complement strand
ATAATTTTAGCCACTTTATCAAAGGCTTCGCCAACAGCATCATCACCGGTTTGGCCAAGAATTGTGTAATCAAAGTGATCCCTAAAAAGCACCAACTGAGTATGCCCACCACTGACAATAACCGCGAGCAGTGGAAATGATGGTTGCGCTGCCGGTAGCGCATAGTTAGGCAGGGAAGTGCTGGTAAGAAAGTTAGCGTAGCAGTGTGCTGTTACGTGGTTTACCGAATAGAGTGGTTTTTGTTTAGTAATTGCTAACGTTCGAGCTGTCAAAACACCAATTAGCAAGCTACCACCTAGCCCAGGGCCATACGTAACTGCAATGCCATCAATCTCATCCCAAGTGACCTTTGCAGTCTTAAGCGCCTCCTGTACTACAGGGGTAATTGACTCAATGTGGCTACGGGCAGCAATTTCAGGCACAACACCTCCGTAAACTGCGTGCAGATCCATCGAACTAGCAACTACATTTGAAAGTAGGTGCCGACCGTCTTCTACAACTGCCGCGGCGGTTTCGTCGCAGCTTGTCTCGATCCCAAGAATTTTCATCTGCTCTATAGTATACAAATCAATCCTGATATTGACCAAATCTAATATTAATGGTTAAATATGTATCTATGATTGAAAGATTAAGAGGTGATGATCGTCACGAGCATCATCGTAAGTTATTTGATGGCGCCCAAGCTCCATCGCCAGAAGAACGATTCTTTAGAATCTACCCCAAAACACGGCTAGAACGAGACCTTGACCTAGTCGAAAGAAATAAGGGGATTCTTGGTGTTCTTTTTGACATTGCCGCGCATCCTGACCACCCAGCAGTAGTAGTCGTGGACGATGGATCGCCAACAATTTTCCGAACCTACCTGTTCGTGGACAATATGACGGGAGAAATTAAGGATATTGGTTCGCCGGACTGTGTTGATTATGGTATGGCCAACGACGCAAGCACAGCGTGGCTAACTCTCGAAGCGTGTGCTCGCGTGCCGGCAAACACGGCAGCCGGTCTTGCTCCCCGTTCATATGAATTACAGGTTCTGCCAGTAGGGGACCCAATTACCGATGAAGTACAAGATTTTGGCGCCGGTTTAAGCGAAGATGCCAAAATGATACTTACACGTTCACTGGTTCTTTATAACGAGAACGACTAAAATGGTCGTATGGCTCCAAAAGCAATTATCCGAAAGATCGTTCGCGGTCCAGCACTGCGCGCAGTAGAAACTTCATTCCGAACTAGCCGCGGCCTTTATTGGCAGGCTCGTTATGGTTTTCCAGCCAAAGGCGCTCACGTTATAGCAGTTACCGGTACTAACGGTAAAACTACCACTGCTAGCTACATTAATGCCATGCTCCAAAGCGCCGGCTTTAAAACTGCGGTGTATACAACTGCCTTTATCGAAATCAACGGCGAACGCACGCCAAACCGCACTCACATGACAGTCAGCAGCGAGGCAACCGTGCAAAAGTTCTTTGCGGATGCCAAAGCTCACGATATTGACTGGATTATTTTAGAAGTAACTAGCCACGCCCTCGACCAAAATCGAGGTCTAACTGGTGTTAAGTTGCACACTGCAGTAATCACCAACCTAACCCAAGAACACCTCGACTACCATAAAACAATGGAAAATTACGCCGCCGCCAAAGCCAAACTGCTAAGCTCACGGTACGGTGCTAAATACTGCATCCTCAATGCCGACGACGACTGGTTTAATTTTTTCAAACAGCGAAGTTCAGGCCAAATTATTGCCTACGGTGAAAGTAAAGAGGCCAATCTGCAACTAAAAACGTACGATCTGTCAGCCCATGGCTCGTCGTTAACGGCTCGTTATAACGATGAGCACATTGCGTTTACCTCTGAGTTAATAGGTAAATTTAACGCCTACAATGCGTTAGCTGCCTATGGAGTTGGCTTATCATTAAATCTCGATAAAGAAGTTATAGGCAAAGGCGTCGCTGCCCTAAAGTCAGTGCCGGGGCGGATGGAACAAGTTAATGCCGGTCAGGACTTTAGTGTTATCGTCGATTACGCTATTACCCCAGATGCGCTCGAAAATGTTTTAACAGCCCTTCAAGAAGTCACTAAAGGCAAAGTACATATCGTATTTGGTGCTACTGGCGACCGTGACAAAACCAAACGTGCGCCAATGGGAGAAGTTGTTGGTCGCTTGGCAGACCGGATCTACTTAACTGATGATGAAACCTATAGCGAAGATCCAGCCGCAATTCGAGAGCAAGTTTACACAGGTATCAAAACCGCTAAAGCCGAAAAGAAAACGGTTGTATTAGACGACCGGCGTGTTGCTATTCAGCGCGCATTTAAGGCCGCTAAAAAAGGCGACACAGTTCTGCTAACTGGTATTGGTCACCAAGACTACCGAGACATGGGCGGCGTACACGAGCCATGGGACGAACGGGAAGTAGCTCGCGAAGAGCTTAGTTTTCTAAAGAAATAAGCGCGTAACTAAACACCAACTCGGGCAGACATTTCCTGATCAACTTTGGCTGAAAGTTGTCGTAACATCTGTTCAGCAATATCTTCGTTGATCCACGCCGGAACACCCACCATATTACGAACTAGATTTAGATCTAGAATATCTTTGGTACCGTCACTCGGACAAATTTTGTCAGACATTCCAATGAGTTGTTCATCAGAAATTCCCTTAAGAGCATCAGGCGACTTATATAGTAGGTAAGACAGGTCAACAATATCGCGTGACTTGCTTCTCGATAAGAATGTACTGGCTTTGTTGGCGAATAGTTTATCCACGGTATAAGTTCGAATACCATTAACTGTGGTGATGGTGTCTTCGTCTGGTTGCTCATCAAGAGTACGGAACTCTAACTTCATCGGTTTATCTTGGCCCATATTCTGAAGCTCAAGTGGGACCATATATCGGACAGTAGTATCGGTATCTTTTTTAGGTTCTATTTTTCCGCCAACTGCTTCAACGATTGCTTCGACGCGTTGACGTTGTGAAGTGGTTAACGGCTTTAGTAAATCGTAATCAAGGTCATCAGTGGTTCGCTCCAGGCCATGTTGAATAGCAGCAAAGCCGCCCTTTAGAATGGCATCTTCAATTTGTTCAGATATTGCTAGAGCAACTTCTTCCTGCTTACCACGGCGAAGCGTTTCATAGTCCGTTTGGAAACTACCAGCAATATTCTCGATCGTCTTGCCGCCTGGGCAATACGGAAGAATTGGGCAGTCTACGCACTCGCTCAGCGCAACTTGACCTAGTTCAACCTGTTCTTTTCGAAGCTCCCAGAGCTCACCATCATCAGAAGGGTCAGGGACAGCGTCCATGCCTTGGCTAATAGCGTGATCGAGTAGCTTACTTTCAGCAACAGTTTTACCAAATACGTGCTCCACACGTTCACCACTTTCGTGAACCGCCTGATACGACGCACAGCCTTGCTCGACGATTTCTTGTGGAGGGTCATAAATTGTTATTTGTTTTTCAGGGGACATAGTATTAATTATACTACACTTTGCTTAATAAGTCAATATTAGTATGTAGTATAACCTAATGAAGTTAGATCAGATTATAGCTATATAAGAACAGTTTAATCAATCGATTGTTCGTGCTCTATCCATTCAGCTAAGGCTGCGCGCTGCCCGCGAACAAGGAATGTCCCGAGCTCCATGGCATGAGTAAGTAGCTTTTGCTTCTGTTCTGGGGTATCGAGCCAGTCAGAGGATGCGTCGTTAAGTCCTTTAGCATTTCCAAGAACCGTAATTTCCGACATTAGCAGGTCTAAAATTGCGCGGGTGTGGTTGGCTACGTACACTTCCTTGATCTCTTCGGCTACGTGTAGGCCCATGCCAGTAACGCTTTGTCGCGCTTCACGCACGCCCATATCTTTAAAGACGGGGTTGGTATCAAAAGGCGCCGTCCCTCCAAGCGAGATGCGCTTTGGTTCGCGCACTCCAACAGGGTGCCAAAAAACCTCGCCAT
>JALQXV010000085.1 GCA_023263015.1 Candidatus Saccharimonadia bacterium | reverse complement strand
CCGATCAGTCTTGAAGACGTAGACATTGCAACTGTCCGTGGACAATACGAAGGCTATACAGAAGAAGTTAATAATCCAAATTCATTAATTGAAACATACGCAGCCGTGCAACTAGAAATAGACAATAAGCGCTGGGCTGGCACGCCAATTCTGCTTAGAACGGGCAAAGCAATGAGTAAAAAAGTCACCGATATCACCATGGTATTTTCTGACCCAGACCCAGTATCAACCGAAAAGAATGTCCTAACAATTCGTATCCAGCCTAACGAAAGTATTATATTGAGCCTTAAGGCAAAACGTCCTTCCTTGGTCAATGAAGTACAAACGGTAAATATGGAATTTGATTACGATGAATCTTTTGACGGGGTCCAGCCTGATGCGTATGAACGAGTCTTGGTAGACGCCATACGTGGCGACAAGACGCTATTCACAACCGATGAAGAAGTTCTCACTTCTTGGCATATTGTAGACAACATACTAACCGCATGGGCCCACGATGGCGCCTCCCTTAAAACGTATCCAAAAGGTTCGTGGGGACCAAGCGAAGCCGATGAGCTAGCCCATGGTTCCGGTGCACGCTGGTTTGTAAGCCAATCTGAAGAAGATGTGTAACTGTTTGCAATATTTCTCACAGTCATATTGTTAAGCAGCAGTTATACTTTACTCACATAAGAGAGAACGACCATGTCAGATAAAGTTACCCAAACTAATCGCCCCCCAAATGCCACCCCAGCCGAAGTTGAAGAAGCGAAAATGCAGCTTCGTAACGCTATCCATGGCTCAAATGAAGTATTGTTCACGGCTAAAACCGTCTTTCCGTTTACATTTTTTCCAGATACGGTTACGGTTGACCGCGCTAAATTTACATTAATGAAACGATCATTTTTTAGTGTGGCCGAGGTTATGAGTATTAGGGTAGAAGACGTGCTTAACGTTACTGCTAATGTTGGCCCTGTCTTTGGTTCAATACATGTAGTTAGTCGAATTATGAACACTGACAAGCCATACGAAATTAAGTTTTTGTGGCGAGACGATGCAATTGCATTGAAACGCATTTTACAAGGTTATATTATTGCTGTTCAGAAGGAAATCGATACAACTCCTCTTAAGACACAGGAGCTGGCAGACATGCTAAAACGACTCGGCGAAGATGATCACAGTGTCTAAATTGTTATACTAATAGCAATGCGATTTTTAGAAAAGCTATTCCATGGACGATTTCGTTTATTCAAATCAATCGATGTTGGGGATGGTCAAGTAATAGTAGCGATCCATGGTATTGGTGCCGACGGACATACGTGGGATCCATTAGCGAGCATTATTGACCAGACAAAATTCCGGCTATTGTGTTTTGATCTGCTCGGATTTGGAGAATCACCCAAGCCTAACAATATTCAGTACACAGTTAACGATCATGCCGAAGCACTTGTGAAATCACTTGGGTGGCGATTTCGTCGTAAACAAATTGTATTAGTTGGTCACTCTATGGGTTGTTTGGTTGCAAGCCATATAGCCGCTAAGTATCCAAAGATGGTCAAGCATATGATATTGTACGAGCCGCCACTATTTGCAGATTCACCAGAATTTAGATCACACGCCCGTCGTAAAAAGCTATATTTTGCACTATACGAAGAACTAATCCAGCGTCCTAAACTGCTTTTAAACTACAGCAAGCTGATGGCTCGTTTGGCAGAGGGCAGGGCGGTACTGATTGAACCAGAAGAATGGGTGCCGTTTGAGCGATCGCTTAGAAACACCATAATGAAGCAAACCGCCTACAACGAACTAAAGTTAACAATTATCCCTACCGACATTATTTACGGAAAATTTGACTTAATTGTAACCCGAAAAGAAGTCAAAGAAATGCTGCATGCTAACCCAAATGTGACTTTTCACATGGTTGGCGAAATGCATGATGTTAATAATCGAGCAGCAAAATACATCATCCGCTTACTAAAACCGTTATACTAGCTACAATGCCACGACCAACCTTATACCGAAACGTACATGCCCGCGACCTACTTGATGCATTTTTAGTTAGTGCCGTCGTTACCGTACTGCTCGTGCGTTTTTACTTACACATAACAGGCTACCCGCAAATTGGCGGCGGCAGTTTGCATATTGCCCACCTGTTATACGGCGGCGTGCTAATGCTGGTGGCAATAGTTGTTACGCTAGCATTTCTTGGAACTAAAGCTCGTAAAGTATCCGCTGTTGTTGGCGGTATTGGCTTTGGACTATTCATTGATGAGATCGGCAAGTTTATTACCGAAGATAATGATTACTTTTTTCAGCCGGCAATTGGCATTATTTACGCAATATTCGTCGTTCTTTATCTTGGCTTTAACTTCTTAACCAGAAAGGAGCGACTTACTTCACGCGAGTATCAGATTAACGTATTGAGTGAACTTGAAGAGGCGATAGCTAACGATCTTGATCGATCGGAGCGAGCCCATATATATCATCTACTCAATTCCAGCGACCAAAAAAGTGCCTTAACCAAGCATTTACGCGAATTGGTGGATGCAGTACGCGTTACAGTCCCTGTCAAAGAAAGTATTACTCGTAAGGCTATCCACTGTGTCGATAAAATGTACACCCGTTTCTGGAAACAACGTTCATCGCGCTGGCTCGTCAAGTCAGTCTTTGTGGCGGAAATTGTAGTATTAGCCAGTGGCGTGGTGTTCACTATCTACACAAATATTGGCGATATCGAGGCTTTATTTAATGGCTCGACGAGCTACAGCCGAGAAGTCCTGATCGGCCAGATTGCTTCATCGGTGGTAGCAGGAGGGTTTACAATCTACGGACTGACTCTACTAACATCATCTCGGTACTTAGCATTTGAACAGTTGCGCAGAGCGACATTGATTAATATCTACTTAACTCAGTTCTTTATTTTTGTACGACTTCAATTTGATGCATTACCAGGATTAATACTAAACGTAATTTTGCTACTACTAATTACCTTTGTACTACGACAAGAGCGAAGACTAGGAGACCCGAATGATTTCAGTAAGTGATGAACAATTTAGTCAGATTATTGGCGAAGCTATGGATGAACTTCCACAGGAACGTATAAGTGGGCTTAAGAATGTTGCAATTGTTTACGAGGACGAACCGTCGCAGGAGCAACGACAAAAGCTAAAGCTAAGAAACAGTCAAACTTTGTACGGGCTATACGAGGGCATTCCTCTTACTAAGCGTCCAGCAGCCGATAGCATTATGGGAGGGGGCCCAATGTACCTGCCAGACAAAATAACTATTTTTAAGCTACCTATTGCAGCGGCATCAAATTCGCTACCCGAGCTAAAAGAGCACGTAAAGCATACGGTTTGGCACGAAATTGCTCATTACTATGGGCTTGACCACGACCAGATCCACAACCTCGAATAGATTGACCCCAGAAATTGCTTATGGTTTAATGCCACCAAACAGCAATGAAACAAAAACATCCTCATTGGTTAAAAAACGGATTGACTCGCGTCGCGAAAATTCATTTTTTAATTGCAGTCTTTTACATCTACCAAATCATTGCGTATGACGCAGCAAAACTTATTACTCCTGAGGTACTGCTAAAACGGTGGGTAGCAATTGGGCTACTAACGACCGTGGCTGTATTTGTTTGGTACCTTGCACGTAGTAAGGCGACCACGCTCGGCCACTATAAGCAACTAGCGTGGATTTTAATCTTGAGCGACATCGCCTTCGCTGCTTTTAACATTTACTCCCAACGCGGCATGTCCAGCAGGGCAGTAGCCTTATTCTTTATCCCAATCATTATTTCAACAATTCTAATGAGTCGCGTAGCTGTTTTTGCAACCGCAATCCTGTCGGCAATAGCCTATTCTACTTCTGCGGTAGCGTACTTTGTGCTCAATTTTAACGAAGGCTACAAGATCGAACTATGGGGAGAGGTACTGTTCTATTCCGGTATGTTTATTGTTGCAGCGATGCTGCTTTGGTCTTTGGTCAAAACAAAGCACAGTAACACCTAACTGCGCTCAATCCATTCTACGTAGCCGTCTTCATGCAAACGAGCAATCTTTGAGGGGACTGATCCAGATTGGCCTTCAATATAGAAATCGAGGCCAGGTAACTGTGTTTTTATTTCATTAAGATCTTTACCAATTGGTTGACCCGACACATTAGCGCTAGTCGCAATTAATGGACCAGTTTGCATAACAAATTCACGTAGTTCTTTAGGCTCAGGAATTCTAAACGCTAATCCCGTTAAGCCAGGACGTAGATAGCCAAGATTATCATCACCCCTTGGCAAGATTAAGCTAACTGGAGCAGGCCAAATTTTTTGCATAACTGCAAGTTGAGCTTCAGTAGGAGTAATTTTAAAATCATTTAGCTGGCTAACGTCGCCGATCAGCATTATGTATCGCTTATCTAACGGTCGCCCTTTAACACGATCAACTTTGGCGACTGCATCTTCGTTAAGAGCATCGCAGATAATGCCGTAAATTGTGTCTGTAGCAATAACGCCAGCAGCACCAGATTTTATTTGATTCACAAGATTTTTATCTATCACAAACAATCATTTTACAATCTTTTAATCATTCAGGCAATTGGGTGGTTTGTTCTGCTAGAATAGAAAGATATGCCCAATACATTTAATGAAGATTCATCAACTATCAAATTTGACCCGAAAGCAATTGCAAACGCATTTGCGCACATCGAAAGTTACTGGACCGACCTCACGCGCTCACAGACTGTTGATGATGGCACACTCGTAGGACTACCTCATCCGTATATTATTCCAAGCTTGCGCACCGATGCCAGTTTTGGCTTCGAAGAAATGTACTACTGGGACAGCTATTTTATGGCCCAAGGGCTATTGGCAACTGGTCATGACGAAATGGCAGAAGGCATGCTCGAAAATTTGCTCGTTCTAGCGCGTCGCTTCCACATTATTCCAAACGCCAGTCGAATGTATTTCACGTCACGATCGCAGCCGCCATTTTTAACCAGTTACATTTTTGATATATACGAAAAACAAGATAAAGATATTAACTGGTTAACCGAACGACTTAAAGTAGCCGAGCAAGAGTACCATAATGTCTGGATTTCAGACGGACACCCCAACTGGCGAACTGTTTTTGAAGGGCTTAGTCGTTACTATGACATCAACCTGATAGATCACTTAGCCGAGGCCGAAAGCGGCTGGGATATGACTACGCGTTTTCAAGGCAAATGTCTGTCCTACATTCCAATAGATCTTAACAGCTTGCTTTACAAATACGAGACAGATTTTGCACGCGGTGCTGAACTAGCAGGCAATCACGATACTGCATCGATCTGGCGTGAGCGAGCACGCAAACGAGCAGAAACAATTACGAAGCACCTATGGGATGATGAAAAAGGCTTCTTTTTTGACTTTGACTACATGACTCAAGAAAAGTCACCCGTGTGGTCGCTAGCAAGTCTTTACCCATTGTGGTC
>JALQXV010000071.1 GCA_023263015.1 Candidatus Saccharimonadia bacterium | reverse complement strand
TAGATAAGGGTAAAGAAGAAAAGATTGCCGTGTTCGACCTCGGCGGTGGTACATTTGACGTCTCTATCTTGCAGCTCGGCGACGGCGTCTTTGAGGTGCTCGCAACGAATGGTGACACGCACCTTGGTGGTGAAGACTTTGACCTTCGAATTGTTAACCACTTTGTAGATGAATTCAAAAAAGAATCAGGTATTGATGTTAAGGATGATAAGGCGGCAATGCAGCGTCTTAAAGAAGAAGCTGAAAAGGCCAAGAAAGAACTATCCACAACTGAAGTTGCAGACATTAACCTTCCGTTCCTAACCGCTGATGCAGATGGCCCTAAGCACTTTGAATATAAGCTTACACGCGCAAAGCTGATCGAGCTTGTTCAAGAGCTAATCGATAACACCGCTAAACCCGTAGAAAAGGCGCTTAAAGATGCCAAGTTAACTCCAGCGGATATTAATGAAATTGTACTTGTTGGTGGTATGACACGCATGCCAGCTGTTATCGAAAAGGTTAAAGCAATTTTTGGTAAAGATCCAAAACAAGGTGTTAACCCAGACGAAGTTGTAGCCGTTGGTGCCGCTATTCAGGGTGGTGTATTGCAAGGCGATGTTAAAGATGTGCTCTTGCTTGACGTAACTCCGCTTAGTCTTGGTATTGAAACGCTTGGCGGTGTAGCAACCAAACTTATTGAACGGAACACAACCATTCCAACTAGTAAGTCAGAAACGTTCTCGACCGCGGCCGATAACCAGCCTCAAGTAGAAATTCATGTGGTCCAGGGTGAGCGTGAAATGGTCAATGACAACAAGTCACTCGGACGTTTTGTACTAGATGGTATCCCTCCTGCACCTCGTGGCGTTCCACAAATTGAGGTTACTTTTAACCTTGATGCTAATGGCATCCTTAACGTAACCGCAAAAGATAAGGGCAGTGGCAAAGAGCAGAGTATTACTATCCAAAACAGTGGTAATCTGAGCAAGGAAGACGTAGAAAAGGCCGCTAAAGAAGCTGAAGCGCACGCCGACGAAGACAAGAAGAAGCGTGAATCTGCCGAGTCTAAGAACTTGTTTGATAATGCTATCTATCAAGCTGAAAAACTTCCAACCGAGTATAAGGATAAAATTTCAGAAGAAGATAAAAAAACTATTGAAGAAGCCGTAGCTGAAGCTAAAAAAGTCCAAGCTGACGAAAAGGCCGACAAGGCAGCCTACGAAGAGGCAACCAAGGCTCTTAATGAAAAAATAATGCCAATTGGTGCCAAAATGTACGAAGCCGAGACAGCTGAACAGTCTGAAGAGGCTAAAGCAGAAGCCGAAGGCACCGCCAAAGACGAGCCAATCGAAGGCGAAGTCGTTGACGAAAAAGACAAGAAAGATAAGTAATGTCACCAGAGTCTCGCTTGCCTAAAGCTGATCCTGAGGATACAGTCATGGTAGAGCGGGGCAAAAAATTGGTAGAGTATCTTAATAATCTGCCGACTGACTCGCCACCTTCTCCAGAAGAAGCAAGTGAAGGGTTAATCTTGAAGGATATTATTAAGAAAAGTGAGCGACCCGAATAATTCACCAGAGGGGCAGCCAGGTATCGTCAGCCTTGACGGTAACTTTGTAAACGTCGGCCGAATGCATCAGTATTTGGGCGAAGTTCAGATTGATGAAACGTGGTCACACGAAGGCATTCAGTATACTGCAACACATGACCCGAGGCTACCTCAACAGTATCTACTTCATCGTATTCCGTATCGGCCAGGCGAACTTGCTAAGCTATTCCAGATACTTGTTTGGGATAACGACCAAAACGCCGAAATCTGCGTACGCCAGTGGATACGCCAAGGGGGTGCTACGGCCGATATAAAGCTGCCGAAGCGCAATGTAGAACTGGAAAATGCAATGGGCATCAATACGACGCTACCCGCCGAAGAGGATATTGTGCAATTGCAACAATTACTCCCACAACTCTGGGATAGATTAATCGAGAAGCACAAAGAAACATGAAGCATTTAACCCCCGAAATCATCAATCCCGAAGGAGTTTTTAGCCATGTTTGGCCAATGCATCAAGTAATGCAAGACCAAGCGATTGATACTCCGTGGTTTCCAGTTGTGCATGCAAAGAATCGGGCGTCGGTTGTCAAAGTCTCTCACTTAGAGAACAGCGAATTATATAGCTTTGTTGAGTGCCCCGAGCCTACGCCGGAACAGCCGCAGCCGTGGTACAGGGAATTCGAAATCTTAATGGAGCATGATGAACCATCACGACTAGGCAGTTTTACACTTAGTGTACTTCGGGGCCTCGGCACAATTCCTGCCCCGAATCCTTCACAATCCTTTGAAGCGTGGATTGGATTTCAATGCACAACTGGGCTGCACGTACCTAATGCGCAAGAAGTTGAAGACTTTAGCAATATTCTGGCAGCTTACTATAAAGTAGGCGTCCACAAATAATTAATTTAAACTGGCACTCAACATACTCAAGTGCTAAAATAATATGACATGGCAAAACGCGATTACTATGAAATTCTAGGCCTATCCAAAGGCGCTTCCGACGATGAGATCAAAAAGGCTTTCCGTAAGGTTGCCATCGAACATCACCCCGACCGCGGTGGAGATGAGGCAAAATTCAAAGAAGCCAACGAAGCCTATGAGGTTTTAAAAGACCCTGCTAAACGACAACGATATGATCAGTTTGGTCACGCTGGCGTTGGCGGTGCAGCTGGCGGAGGTAACCCATTTGGCGGCTTT
>JALQXV010000044.1 GCA_023263015.1 Candidatus Saccharimonadia bacterium | reverse complement strand
TTCGCCGTGTGTTGCCCATCTGGTGTGGCCGATTGCTAAGTGGGCAGTTTTGGCAAGTGGGTCGGCCAAGCTTGGAGTTTCAATGTTTTGGACACGTCCAATCTCTTTATATGTTTTTGCTGATTTTTTAGCTACTAATGTAATACCGGCCGAGTCATAACCTCTGTATTCTAGGGACTTGAGCCCATCTATAACTGGTTTTAGAGCGGTATTTTTACCGGTATATCCTACTATTCCGCACATATATTCATCCTTTTTATAGTGGTAAACTCAGATTTCATTAAAAATTTATGAAGCCAGAGTTACTAGTAAATCATGACCACCCGCGTAAGGCAGTGAAAATCACTATAGAACGTCTTTTAATGTAGCGGTCATATTTTTGTGGAATTGCTCAATAGAGAACCGCTGAGCGAACTTTTTTATACCACTAGATGAATATTTCTTAGAATCAAACGCTTGAAGCACTTGTGCTAAAGAGTCTACAGTTTGTGCATCAAAGAACTCCCCGGTCTTGCCTGGTACGATGTAGTCGAGCGCCCCACCGGCCTTAAAGGCAATCACTGGAGTGCCAGCTGCAAGCGCTTCAACTGGTGCGATGCCAAAGTCATCTACGCCTGGGAATAGGAACGCTTCGGAATTAACTACTGTCTTGGTTAAGACGTGGTCACTCGCAAAGCCTAGGAATGTGATACTTGGACCCGCCATAGCCTTAAGTCGTTCGTGATCAGGGCCTTTACCGATGACCGTTAATGGTACGTTAAGTCGCGTGCAAGCAGCTACGGCCAGATCGACTCGTTTGTAGGGCGTTTGTCGACCGGTAATAACAAATCCGTGGCGCTTTTGCGTGGATTCATTGCCGAAGCGTTTAGTATCGACAGGGGGATGAACAACTCGGCTGTCACGCATGTAGTATTGAGAGATACTGGACTGGGTGTGAGTTGAGTTTGCTATTAAGAAATCTGGTTTTTGGGCTGCTTTAAAATCCCAATTCCGGAGTGGTCGTACGAGTAGCTTTAGACCCGTACGTGCGATGCCGTCTAAGGCACCAAGTCCTGGGTTCTTAAGGTATTCATCATAACGGCTCCAGTAGTAGTGGGTGGGAGCATGAATATATGACACGTGAGGAGTGCCGGCTGGGACATTAATACCTTTTGCTTCGGCACCAGTACTACTAATCACAAGATCATAACCGTCTAGCTTAAGACGTCCAAACCACCAGATGCGTAAGAATGGAATGAGCTTACGGAAGTCGCCTAGGCGCTGTAGGGGCCCAGTGACAACTTTATTATCAAGTTTTTCGCGCCACTCGTCTGTACAGTAAGAAGTATAAATTGGGGCATCTGGGTACATTTTATGCAGTTCAAGAACTACTTTTTCCGCACCACCAGCTATCAGCCAATCGTGGACAATTGCAACCTTGGGCTGTTGCTTTGTCATTTCGCTCCAAGGCTGGCTAGTACGGCACGAATAGTTTTTAGAAGAATTGTAATATCAAGCCAAAAGCTCCAGTTCTGTACATAGTAGGCGTCTAATTTTCGACGTTCCTCAAAGCTGATATCACGACGACCAGACACTTGGGCTAAACCAGTTAATCCAGAACGTACGCTC
>JALQXV010000021.1 GCA_023263015.1 Candidatus Saccharimonadia bacterium | reverse complement strand
CGCCCTATTCAGGCTCGCTTTCACTGTGCGTCCGTCAGATGACTTACGCTTGCCATATTCAGTAACTCGTTGGATCGTTCTACAAAAAGCACCCCGTCACCCCGAAGGGCTCCGAGTCCTTGTACGCACATAATTTCAGGTTCTATTTCACTCCCCTTCCGGGGTTCTTTTAACCTTTCCCTCGCGGTACTTGTACACTATCGATCGTAAGATATATTTAGCCTTACGAGGTGGTCCTCGTAGATTCAAACAGGATTTCTCGTGCCCCGTCCTACTCAACATACAGAGTATTGCTACTCTGTCCTAGCTCAATTACTAGTTACAAAGATAAGGTTAGCGATACTTAACATACCGGGCTGTCACCGTCTTTGGCCAGTCTTTCCAAACTGTTCTGCTCGCCTCGCTATTTTCTGACCTTATGCAAGATGATGGTAGCTCTTGCTTCCTCATCCAGATCCTGGATAAATCCAGTCCCCAGATAAGGTTGTTTGTAATGTTACAACCCTCTTTAGATATTCGTCTACCAACTTATTTGCCTCCATACTTAGCGTCGTTCAATCTGTAAAACAGATCTAGGACAAAAAGCGGATAGGCAAAAACCTAAAAAGTTTGGGCTATTCCAATTTCGCTCGCCACTACTTTCGGAATCATTGTTTATTTTCTCTTCCTCGGGGTACTAAGATGTTTCAGTTCCCCCGGTTACCGCTACCTAGCCTATATATTCAGCTAAGAGTGATCAGACATGACTCTGATCGGGTTTCCCCATTCGGATATCTTCGGTTCAAAGTTTGATTGGCAACTCCCCGAAGCTTATCGCAGCCTTCTACGTCCTTCATCGGTATCTTACGTCTAGGCATCCATTGTGTGCGCTTGAGTAACTTTTTATGAATGAGACTACATTGCTGTAATCTCTTGCATTTGACTAGTTATTGGTAATTACGTATGAGCCTCATCTTAACTAAACTCATATATAACGTTTGCAATAACGATGTCGTCTATTTACTAATGTCAGTCCAAATTTTTAAGTTGCAAAACTCGATGTTCTTTAGAGACAAACAGAGGTAAACCACCTCATTTAGTTGTTTGTCAGAACTCAAGTTTACGCTTATGGGTTCACGGCCTAATTGCTTGGAACTCACGGCCTAAACTTGAGAGTAACTTGAACATCATATCAACTTTAACAGAGATGGTCAAGCATATAGTGATGTTAAAAATACCCTACTATTTATACTGTTATGTACTAATTATTGCAGATTATCTATATATGCCTTCCAAACTTGATCGGACAATTCACTGCTCGCATACAAGAATATAAGTGCTTCCTTATTATGAGTGATGACCGTTTGCGGTCCTTGAGCCGATTTACCCTTGTAGGATTTTATCTTGGTATCAATTGGGTCGGTTGCATTGAACCCTTTGGCCATGTTCTCTACTTCTTTATCCATATCTTTCTTAAATGCTTCTGGCATTGGTTGTTGACTCACAGTAATCTCTACCGCATTAACCGTATCCTTAAAACTCGCCACTTTACGCTGTGGATCATAATTTGTCTTTGATAGCGATGCACGATCTTTATCTCCTTCGGGGTACGAGACCTTAAAGTCAGGCTGAGTAGTTGCACCAGAATTACCAGCTTGACCAGATGACCCGCCTTTTTGATCGTCATTATTAAAGAATAGCCGCGGGATAAGGAGAGCCATGACTATAATTGATGTAATCACAACAACGACTATAATGATGTTTCGCTTAGCATCGGGATTGTGGTCAAAGTAATTTTTAATCTTGGCTGATACTTGATCACGTTTTCTATTGATATGACTACGTGTTGGCAGCTTAAAGTTTAGCGACACATTGACTTGCTTATGGTCTTCGGCGACAGTTGAACTATCTTTTGTTGACTGTTCACCCACAGAGACTTTTGCCTGAACACGTTTTTTGCGCTGCTTTTTTGACTGCTCAGGCCGGCTCTCTACTTTTTTGCGCAGAGCTTCCCATTCTGGATCGTCTAGCCAATCCTTATTACTCACGGCGTTACCTGCGGAGGAGTGTCGAGTGGTTGCTGAGTACCTTCAATGAAAGTCTTGCCGTGAATTAATCGTTTGCCTGGGTTACTGCTAAAGAATAGCGTAAAGTCCTCAAGAGTTGGCCCCCTTGTGACGTCATCGGGGTAGCCGTAGGTCTGAGATGCATCGATTGATATATTCATAAAGAAGTAACGTCCGCAGGTAATATTTGTACCCGCGCTATTCTTAACCACATAGTATTCTGGCTTTCCTAATGTAACATTTCCAAAATCGGTTCGAGCCCCGTAACCCGACATTAATGCGCCACCGCAGGCTTGAGCAGGCACCGTGACTGCTGGGTCATTCATACTCTTGTATGCGAACTGCCATCGCGCACCAATTGAGTTATCTAACCCATTCATAAGCCAAGCACTCGGAAATACATCTCGGTCAGTATCAATTAACCTAGAGTAGCTAGCGACCTGTGGTTGGGATTGCAATGGGGTGTACGTAACACGAGACGCACCGGTGTACGTCACCTGATTTGAACTTGCTGCAATAATAGTAACATCGTCAATTGCAAACATATCATTAGTTGTGCCGTTAGGTAGTATCCACCTAAATCGAGTATTAGTGCCGTTTGCTCCTGCCGGTATATTAGCCGTAACACGCGATAGGTTAGCGAATGCCGTATTATTCTCGGCATACGTGGCCATAGTCGTCCATGCACCTCCGTTATTTGAATACTGGAGTAATACGTTCTCGGTTAACTCAGGGGGCTGACAACCTCCCGTAACAGCCTGAGGAATATACAACTTGAACTGAACAGAACCTCCGCTCGGAACATTCAAGCCATTAGTTGCAGCATAGTTCGAGGAACCAGCGGTGTTTAACCTAAAAGTATTACTGGTCGACGTTGATTGACAGACTGTATCGGCGGACATGCCCGTCGTATAGCTCCACGCACCCGTATCATAATCGGGGTCAAAGTCATCTTGCATCACGATACCTTGGCAGGCCCCTCCTAAGATATATGCTTTGCCTTGTGCATACGCCGCAGCCGCACCGTATCTACCGGCATCAAATTTTCGGTTCGTTTCATACCATTCGCCAATTCCCGTCGGATTATTGCCCGAGGCTATGGTTGTATTTGCACTAATTGGAG
Organism: Candidatus Saccharimonadia bacterium; assembly: GCA_023263015.1. Classification (GTDB taxonomy): domain Bacteria; phylum Patescibacteriota; class Saccharimonadia; order Saccharimonadales; family 2-12-FULL-41-12; genus JALQXV01. The sequence goes on along the minus strand of JALQXV010000021.1, from coordinate 1,688 downwards.
CGACAAGTGTTCGAGGGGTGCAGTCATTAGTTGATGTCCGGCCTCCAAGTAGATACATATACCCGTTGTAAGCATAGCCGTCTGCCTGACCAATTGGATACGGCAAGCTTGTAGTGTAGGACCATGCCCCTGCGTTACCTGTCGTGCCATTAAGCTGCGAGAATTGAACATCGCTCAGATAATTCGAGCCAGCAACTCCGCCTAATACATATAGGTTATTGGCATACGCCACTGCTACCATTCCGCTACGAGCAACGTTGAATGAGGTAGACGACGAAGACCAACCAGACGTAATATTGCCGCCGGTATTAAGTTGCGGACTAACATACACTGTATTAGTTGCATTCGCATTTGAATCTAAGCCTCCTAAGACATATATACGATTGTTCCATACTGCTGCGGAATGCTTGGTACGGGCAGCCGGCAGACCATTTGACGCAGTTCCCCAAGTTGGGTTACCGGAGCTGATGCCGCTGGTATAGTAAACCTCTGCGCGCTCATCTGTGGCCGTATCACCTTGACCGCCAATAAAGTAAAGGCTGTTACCTGCTACCTCTAATTCCCCCCAAGCCCTGTCGGCTGGCAAGTTCCCTCCTGCCGCCCAACTACCAACGTTGCCATAAGCGTCTAACTGAGCATATTGGACGCTATTGGTTGCATCCGTACAATCTGTTGAGCTGACACAGCCTCCCGCAATATATAAGTATCCATTTAATACCGCAGCACTTCCCCCAACCCTGTCGTTTGCAAAAGTATCGTTATCAATAACATACCCTCCTGGGGCACCACTATCGTTGTTATAAAGTTGGAATGTCTGAATAGTTGGATCGAGTCCACCACTGTTACATGTCGGACTCACGCCGTCATTACACCCACCAATAGCATAGGCAAATGAGTTGGATGCAGCTAAACTCAACCCCCATCGCTGATTAATACGTACTGATGAGGTCTGGAATGCCTGAATACTACCATCGCTCACGTTAAATTTAGCAAACTGAATATCATCGAGTGTGCCGCCGACTGCATTATCAAACCCGCCCACTACATATAAGTAGCCATTGTACCCGAATGCGGTACCGCGGCGTCGACCAACAGAAGTCTGATTTGGCGATTCAATCCATGCGCTTCCTGAAACAGCAACTACATTGTTATTGTTATCGAACTTAGCATACCTAGTTGTTTTAAGGTCTAGGACTCCGCGACCAACACCACCAATTAGGTAAATATAGTTCGCGTAAACGGTTCCGGCATGAATGCCGAGACCAGGTGCATTGCCGCCACTTGGCGTTCCAATCTGCAGTTGCCCGCTAGTGGAACAGCCGGATATTGTTGCCGTAGTGGTGATATTACACTTATACACTGAGTCAATTGATGAATCGGTTCCACAACCAGCACCTGTTGCAGGGTTACCACACCCACCAAAAATATAAAGATTTCCCGGATTTGTAGCTGCGCTTCCAGGATTAGCACGAGCGTATGCAAATGTGTACGAGACACTTGTTGCCCCTACACTAGCCATTGTTTGGCTTTGCCAAGCCCCAGCTAAACTACCGTCGGTATTTACAGTGTTTCTATATATCCTATCAGTAGCACCTCCGCCATCCTGCCCACCAACAAGGTAAATGTTCCCTCCGAAAACTGCCACACCGGCGGCGCCAATTCCACCCGTAACCTGATTGGCGTTATCT
>JALQXV010000049.1 GCA_023263015.1 Candidatus Saccharimonadia bacterium | reverse complement strand
GGTGGTAATGCCAGTGTGCTTGCAAGTGTTGAAGACTGGGTTAACACGAGCTGTCCAGCCTGTGGTGGTCCTGCCAAGCGCGAAACTGACACTATGGATGGTTACGCCTGTAGCAGTTGGTATTTCTTACGCTACGCCGACCCTCATAATGATCAGCAAGCGTGGGACCCAGAAATTGCTAATGCATGGATGCCTATCGACTTTTACTGTGGCGGTGACCACGCTGTATCCCACTTGTTGTACTCTCGTTTTTGGTCGTACTTCTTTGCCGACCAGGGCTGGGTAAGTTCCGAAAACAGAGAACCGGTCAAAAAGCTAGTCTACAACGGTTATATTCTGGCACCAGACGGCAACAAGATGAGCAAAAGCAAAGGCAACGTAGTAAACCCAGACGAATTAATCGAGCAGGGCTACGGCGCGGACTCATTGCGTGTTTACGAAATGTTTATTGCACCATACGAGCAGGGCACCAACTGGAATACTACCGGCGTGCCGGGTTGTTACCGATTCTTGCAGCGCCTTTGGACATTGGTGCATGAATATATCGACTCAACTGATCAAGCTGACGCTTCTGCCGAAGCACTAACGGCTACTCACAAAGTGATTAAAAAAGTCACCCAAGACTTAGATAACTTGCAGTTCAATACGGCAATCGCCGGTTTAATGGAAGCAGTTAATGAACTGTATAAAGTCAAGGCAGCGCAGGGCTACGGCGCCCGCAGCGACTGGAAGTTCGCTTTAACTTCTATGACCCAACTTGTTGCGCCGTTTGCTCCTCACATCGCAGAAGAAATGTGGAGTGACTTAGACCAAACCGGTTCAGTGCATAATGCAACATGGCCTACATACGACGAAAAATACTTAGTTACTGACACTATAACTATCGTTGTTCAGGTTAACGGCAAGGTACGAGCTAACATCGAAGTTGCTGCCGATGCCGATAAAGACGCAGTACTTGCAGCGGCCAAGGCTGATGAACGCGTTGCTGGTTACATAGCAAATGGCACGAAGAAAGAAATCTTCGTGCCTGGTCGCTTAGTAAATTTTGTAGCGTAACTACTTACAAACAATCGCTTCAGGAGCTACAACAAACTCGCCGAGGGTAAGGTTATTGTCTTTGGCTAGTTCTGCACGGTTATGGTCATTAACGCCGTCATTAAGTAGGCGATAACCTTCGTCGGCAGTGTATGCTGAGTTTTCACTCGTAACCACTGGTAACGATGGGTCAAGGCTGGTAGTTGTGTGGATGTATTTTTCAATATCTTCAGGATTCATTTGGTTATTTGTATCAACTGAGGCAGCAATTTTGCTCGGTAATACAGCTTCTGAATCAACTACAAACTGTTGTTTGCCTTGTTCTACACATGTTACTTTTGGCTGAGCCTCTGACTCATCAGAAAATACTTGCTGATGTAAGGCTGCACCACCAATACCCAAAGCAACAACTAGGGGTGTAAGACGGGTTAATAGACGTGATTTACGCTCTTGTGAAAAACTCATAATGCTAAGTATTATACTACACAAACAATAAAATGTCAATATTGTAAAGTGCTTTTGCTTTAAAATAAGCCAAGATATTGCTCCGAGCCCGAACACCTTGAAATTTACAACAATAAAGTGTAAAATAGACATAATTATTTTGTAAATCTCGGAAGTATAGAGAGGATTTTTAATGGGTAAACCAAAGAAACAAACCAGTCATCGTCGTACAGGCGCTCGTCGTAGCCACCTAGTTGTTAAGCTTGCGCGTGCTGTTAATGCTAAAAGCCCTGTAAAGGCTTATACAACTCGTCGCGAATCAGGCGCAAAAAAATAATTTCTGCTCCGCGCTAATCTTAAAAGTACGTTATACTTTTATACAGGGATTAGTGATACAAAACACTTAACAATATAGATACATGGCATCAAATCGACACCTCGGACGCATAATTGTACTACAGACTCTATACGAGCTGACATTCCGAGAGGAATGCGGTGATAAGGGAGTATCTGTACTCGATATCATGGAGCGGAATATTAGCCGCTATAAGGCTACGCTCGACGATATTCAATTTGTTAAGCAATTCACAGATGGCGTTGCAAAAGACGCATCTAAATTAGATGAACTTTTACAACCTCTAGCGCCTGAATGGCCACTGCAACAAATTGCTCGGATCGATCACATTTTGCTTCGCATGGGCGCCTATGAACTTACCAATCATGCTGACGTACCGCCTAAAGTTGCAATTAACGAGACTGTCGAATTAGCTAAAAGCTTTGGAGGCGATAACTCCTCAAAGTTTGTGAACGGTGTGCTCGGCACATTGCTTCGCAAAATTGACCCAAATGCGCCCCAAGCCGAAGCTGCCAAGAAAGAAGATAGTAAGTAATCATGAAAAAACCTAAGCCAATCAACGGCTTTAAAAAGTTTTTGCCTCGGCGAAAGGCGACCATCAACGAAGTTGTGCGTGAACCAACCAGTGGTGGCATGGTTTTCCGTCGAAACAAAAAAACCAACGAAATTGAAATCTTATTAATCCAAGATGCTAAGGACCGTTGGACAATACCTAAGGGTCATATTGAAGAAGGTGAAACTGCTAAGCAAACCGCTGAGCGCGAGATCCGTGAAGAAACTGGCTTGCAAGAAATGAACGTTCTTAACTGGCTCGGTAAAATCAACTTCCGATATCGCCGTTCAACCAGTCTTGTACTTATGACAACCGAGATCTTTCTAGTTCAAGCCAAGGGTGACACCGACAAGCTTAAGCCCGAAGATTGGATGAACGGCATTCAATGGTTTAGCGCCAAAGAAGCCCTCGACAAGATCGAATACGAAGATATTGGAAAAATTATACTGTTAGGACTTAAAAAAATCCGCCACGCCGGCCTATAGCATAACTATGCAAGATTATTCGCCATACCTACAATTTGCCAAAGATGTTTTAAAGACAGATTTTAACGACATAAATCTGCTCGTTACTGCATTTACTCACCGTTCATATGTTAATGAGCATAAAAAGACTGCACGAGTCCACAACGAGCGACTTGAGTTCTTGGGTGATGCCGTTTTGGAGTTAGTTGTTACTGAGTATCTATATACAACTTATTCTGAACCAGAAGGTATTTTGACTAACTGGCGCAGTGCGCTGGTTCGCACCGAAAGTATTGGTGCAGCCGCGCTCAAGCACAACTTTGAGCCGTTGCTTCGATTAAGTCGTGGTGAAAAGCGGGGTACGCAACGTGCTCGTCTACAGATTTTGGCAAACAGCTTCGAAGCGGTAATTGGTGCGATTTATCTCGATCAGGGTTACGAAGCTTCAAAGCAGTTCATTGAACGGTGCCTATTGATTACATTAGCCGAGATTCTAGAAACCGGATCGTGGATGGATCCCAAGAGTCATTTACAGGAACTAGCTCAAAGCGCCGAAGGTTTTACGCCGGTGTATAAGGTGCTGGAAGAAGACGGGCCTGACCATGAAAAAACGTTTGTGATCGGTGCATTTGTGAACAATGTGTTACGCGGCAAAGGCCAAGGCCCAAGTAAGCAGATTGGTCAGCAAAAGGCGGCCGAAGAAGCACTTGTTTACTACAAGTCTTTGACAGACAAGTCATAAATTCCTGCGCCACTGGATTTTTAACAGTGATAATATTGACAATGACTAGTGTTGCACGGTATAATAATGTGAATTGTTTTCAGTAAATTAATTACTGATCAAATATAATTAACGAATTAGGTTATTAGAAAGAGAGTTCACTAGTATATGTTAGCTATTCGCATGCAGCGCTTAGGCCGTAAGGGTCACCCAACGTACCGCATTGTTGTACAGGACGTTCGTCAAACGCCAAGCAGTGGTAAGTACGTAGCGCTACTTGGTAGCTACGATCCACACACCAAACAAAACACTTTGGTTAAGGAAAAGGCTGAATTTTATCTAAGCAATGGCGCTCAGCCATCAGAGCGGGTTGCACGCTTGTTTACTGCAGAAGGCATTAAGCTACCAGACTGGGTTAAGCAGCCAAGTGACCACACCCGAACTGTAAAGAACGCCGAAAAGCTTCGTAAGAATCGTCCAGCTGAACCAGAAGCTGAAGCTCCTGCGGAAGAACCAGCAGCCGAGGCAGAAACTCCAGCTGAAGAACCTGCTAACGCTTAACAATACGCTCTCTCAAATTAAAAGATAAGCATTAATCCGCTTATCTTTTTAAATTTGCTTTTGATATAATGAAAAGACCAATACTAATCTAACCTGTATTTCCATGAGAGGGAGGAACCTTGTGAGTATCGACCAGCAATTTGTAGAATTTGTTATTAAGTCACTTGTTACCAAGCCAGAAGCTGTTCAAATCGAGCGCCGCATTGATGAAAAAGGTGTATTGCTTGAATTAACAGTGGACCCAGAAGATCTTGGACGTGTAATTGGTAAGCGTGGCGCAACCGCGCAAAGCGTTCGTACATTATTACGAGCACTTGGAACTAAAAACGACGCTCGTTATAATCTGAAAATTGTTGACAACGGAGTTGGCGGTGGTTCAGCATCAAATGATTCGTCATCAACTTCAGATGATGATCAGGACGACGTGTGGGCTTCAAGCAGCAGTTCGTCATCAAGCTCTACTACTTCACAAGATGAAGATACTAATGAGAGTGATGTTGTTGCTAAAACTCGACGAGAGCTAAAAGATCTTGACGATTTAGACGTCTAAGCATATACTTAATTTCAGTCTTCGCGAAAGCGTTGCAATCAAAAACAAACATGTAAAAAGCTCATGCGAGCAATTCCAAGGAATTGGAGCTTTATGTGATAAAACATCCCGGGCAACCGGGATTTTTTATTGGCACTACTTACTATGAGATAATAATTACAATGAAAATACAGTTTATCAGTTTATTCCCTGACATGTTTAAGCCCGTTTTTGAAACGAGTATGCTTTACAAGGCTCAAGACAAAGGCATTGTAGAGTATCAATACATTGACTTACGGCAATATGGTTTGGGCCCGCGCAAAACAGTTGACGATACTCCATATGGTGGTGGTGACGGCATGTTGCTCAAGCCAGAGCCACTATTTTCTGCCATTAGAGCCGCTAAACAAGCCGATCCAGAGGCATTGACGTACTTTATGGGTCCACGGGGCGAACGTTTAACGCAGGCACGATCTCAATCAATAGCTGACGAGGCTAAAGGGATGATTATTGTTTGTGGCCGCTACGAAGGGATTGATGAGCGTGTTTTAACACTAATTGATCGACAAATTTCGGTTGGGGATTATGTTGTCACTGGCGGCGAGTTACCTGCAATGTTGTTAGCAGACAGCGTAGTAAGGTTAATTCCTGGCGTGCTAGGCGGTGAGCAAAGCGCGATAATTGAAAGTTTTAGTGATGGTAGAACTTTAGAATTCCCACAGTATACGCGCCCAGAAGAATTCGAAGGCATGAAAGTGCCAGATGTACTGCTAAGTGGAAATCATGCTGCGATTGAAGAGTGGCGGCAAAAAAACTCACAACAAGCACAAGAATAAGCGCTATAATAGTAGGTAGACTAACGGAGGATCTGAAATGTTCACACTGCCAAACCTGCCTTACGACTACGATGCCCTAGAACCGTACATCGATCGACAGACTATGGAATTGCACCATTCAAAGCACCATCAAACGTATGTTGATAAATTAAATACCGCAATTGAAAACTCAGACTTTGCCAATAAAACGGTTGAAGAGCTAATTCAAAATCTTGATCAACTGCCAGATTCAATTAGAGATGCTGTACGCAATAACGGTGGCGGACACTATAATCACAGTTTCTTTTGGCAAGTAATGAGTCCTCAAGCAGTAAAACAGCCAGAAGGAAATCTTGCTGAGCTGATTGATCATTCGTTTGGTAGTTTTGATGATTTTAAAGAGAAGTTTACCGAAGCAGCTGTTGCGCGATTTGGTAGCGGTTGGGTTTGGTTAACGCACGAAGATCAGAAATTGGTAATCAGTAGTACGCCAAATCAAGATTCGCCCTTAATGCTACGAGGTGTTAAGCCCTTGCTCGCCCTTGATGTCTGGGAGCACGCCTACTATCTAAAGTACCAAAACCGACGTCCTGACTATATTGATGCATGGTGGAATGTGGTTGACTGGCAAAAAGTTACAGACTTGATGAGTTAGTAAGCAAACGTAAGCGGGAGGTCTGAATATGGAGCTGCTTGCAACAAACTATCACTTTACCGATACTCAATCGGTTTACCGCGGCGAGGTCAGAGACGTATATGTTATAGGTGATCAACTTATTTCTGTCTCAACCGACCGACTTTCAGTTTTTGGACACACATTTACAGAAACAATCCCATATAAAGGGCAGGTTTTAAATCAATTAGCCTATTTTTGCGCCGAACAAGTAAAAGACATAGTCCCACATTGGATCGAATCGTTGCCTGACCCAAATGCCTCAATTGGCAAGCTTTGTAAGCCGTTTGAAATAAATATGGTTATTCGAGGAGCTCTTATTGGGCATGCGTGGCGAGTTTATCAAACGGGGTTAAGAGAAATATGTGGCATCCGATTGCCTGATGGGTTGAAAGAGTACGCCGTTTTAACTGAACCAATCATCACGCCAACAACTAAGTCGCAGAATGGCTTTGAAACAGATATTGAGCCAGCAGATATTGTTACGCAAGGTATCATGTCTGAATCAGAGTACGAACGTTTAGCAATTATTACTCGGCAACTCTTTATACGAGGCAAGCAACTCGCTCGAAATAAAGGACTGGTATTAGCTGACACAAAGTATGAATTTGGAATTCATGATGATGCATTTCATGTGATTGATGAAATTCACACGCCAGATTCATCTCGCTATTTTATAGCTAAAGAGTTTGATGCGTTTGTTAGTGGCAAAAGCCAGAAAAGGCCAAAGCATTTATCAAAGGAATATATTCGTGAATGGCTGCTAGAAAATAACTTTAGTGGCCTAGGTGACCAAACCGCTCCAGCAATTCCGGAGGAAATAGTAGACGAATTATCTGCACGATATATAGAGCTTTACCAAAAGCTGACGGGTAAAGTGTTTATGCCGCGAGCAAAGGCGCACGATATTGAAAAATTAATAAAGAGCACCATTGACCGCAACACAAATTTTTGACATAAAAATCAAAACCCCCAGCATTCAATCTGGGGGTCTCATTACGTATTCAGTGCGTTTAGTTTGTAAGGTAGTACCAATCATGGTTAACCTCCAATCATTTAGATTGTATATTAACTATAGTAATACAACATAAACTCGCAGGCGGTAAATTATATTACAGGATATAATATAAACATGCCGTACCAGCCTCTTGCCGAACGAATGCGACCAAATTTACTTTCAGATATGGTAGGTCAGCAGCACCTGATTGCGAAAAATAAAATTGTCCACGAGATTGTTTCACAGAAAAAGCCAACCAGTTTAATTTTATGGGGCCCACCGGGTAGTGGTAAAACTACCATGGCACGTATTATCGCCACCGAGACTGATGCTCAATTTATTGAGTTAAGTGCGGTCACGGCAAAGAAGGCTGATGTTGTTAAAGTAATCAGCGACGCCCAAGTTAATCAACGACTTGGGATGCGCACGATTCTATTTGTTGATGAAATTCACCGGTTTAATAAGGCCCAGCAAGACGCTTTTCTACCGTATGTAGAAGATGGGACAATTGTTTTAGTCGGTGCTACCACCGAAAATCCGAGCTTTGAGGTTATTAGCCCGCTCTTGTCTCGCAGCAGAGTATTAGTTTTAGAAAGACTGACAAAAGAAAATATAATCGCAATTATTGAATCTGCGGCAAAAAGTGAAAAGTTAACTAAAAAGCGTCTGCCGGCAAAGAGCATCGATTTGTTGGCAGAGTTAAGTGGCGGAGATGCCAGAGTTGCACTTGGCAATCTTGAACTAGCGTTGGAGTTAACAGATAAGGTTGTCACGACAGAAGTAGT
>JALQXV010000047.1 GCA_023263015.1 Candidatus Saccharimonadia bacterium | reverse complement strand
CTTCGATATTACTTGCAAGCTGTTCTTTAGCTTCTTTTAATGTAAGCTTTGGATTCATTAGCGCTACTTCGTTTTCGGTGCGCATCGCAGCAATCGGGGTGCGTAGTTCATGGCTTGCATCAGCCGAAAAACGGCTCTGCGCTTCGTGGGCCTCTTCGATTGGGCGCAACGTTCTAACTGCTAAGTAGTAACTTAGGGCTCCACCCCCAATTAGAATAAGGATGTTAACAATGACAAGACGAACCAAGATTCGGTCTCGCGCTTCGTTATAGGCAGCTTCTTGCTGGAGTCTAAATTGGTCCCTGAAATCGATTGTAAAGTTAGTGCCCCCACCGAACGTTCGCTCTTGTAAAATTTGCGGCGGACGACGTAAGCTACGTTCCAGTTCGTGTACCGAAAGTTCGTACACGCTAACACTAAATAGCAGGCTAATGGTCATTAGAATTGCCAAGTATAAGCCAGCTAACTTGGTTGATCGAGCGTGAAATTGGATCATTTTGTATTACCCAATACTCCAAAATAATAGCCAAAACCACGCTTAGTGTTTATGAGCGATTCGGACTTGAATGGCTTATCAATTTTGGTTCGCAAGTAACCAACATACACCTCAACAGTGTTAGGCAAAATGTCAGCGTCGTAATCCCAGACGTGCTGTATTAGTTGTTCTTTACTCAGTACGCGCTCTGGATGCCGCATAAAGTATTCTAGTAATGCGAATTCTTTGGTAGTTAGCTCAATCTGCTGGCCAGAGCGTTCTACTAACATACTTTCAGGATTTAGTGTTAGGTCTTGGTATGCAAGTGCCGTAGTCGACGTTTGCGGCGATCGTCGCAGCAAAGCACGCACACGAGCAATTAGTTCTACGAACGCAAACGGCTTAACAAGATAATCATCAGCGCCAGCATTTAAACCTTCCGCTCGGTCAAGCACCTTGTCTTTAGCAGTTAATAGCAAAACTGGAGTATGTATATTATTGCTGCGAAGTGTTTGCACTATACCAATGCCATCGGTCTTTCCGGGCAGCATACGATCAAGAATCATTAAGTCGTAGGGCTCAGTTGTTGCCATTGCTAAGCCTTGGTCGGCATCATATGCAACATCAACGGCGTATGATTGTTGTTGAAGGCCACGCTTAACAGCGTTAGCAATCTTATGTTCATCTTCGACGACTAGGACTCTCATGGCTTTTATTATAGACACTAACCTGAGAAATAGCTGGGAGTGTATTACTTAACTTCCAAAAGTAAATACATTCAGTTCAACTCCATCTGGAACATTCAGCTTAACTACAGCGTCTTTTGTAAACTGGGGGAAACTAGTGACTCGATACAGTTTTGATTCTGAAACAGTAAAGCTGCTGTTTCTAATATCTGCCCCTGCTGCATTTGTTTCACTAATTGGCTTTCCGTCCAACGAAACTTTTATTGCTTGTGGCTGTCTTGATCCGCCGACAAGATAAACGTCTTTGGCCGAAACTTTAAAGTTAAGTGTGCTACTGCCGCGAGCTACTATTTTTTCTCCCATCACTTCCCACTTTCCACCAATTGACCATTGATTTGACTTGAGATTCTCGTTCATTGAAAAGTCACGAATTGCGGGCGTACCAACAAGTGGGGGTGAACCACCATAGTTGCCAGCTCGGCTACCACCTAAATATGTTTCGGCAGTCTGAGCTTCGGTTATAGGTGCGTTGTCGGTCGTAGAAGCCGCATTGATCATGTTAATATTTGAGCCATTTTCCTGTAGTAACTGCCGAATTGCTTGTTCTGTTTCGGTGTACTTGCCTTCACCTTCGTGAACTCGTCGGACGTTGCCCCTAGCATCGATCAAGTAGCTAGTTGGCCATGACTGATTTTTATAGGCGTTCCACGTGTCAAAGTCATTATCTAACGCTACTGGGTAGGTTAACTTTTGATCTTGGACTCCCTTTTTCACATTATCTACGTTCTTTTCAAATGCAAACTCCGGAGCATGCATTCCTACAACTACAAATCCTTGGTCTTTATACGTTTCGTACCATTTCTCTATATATGGGTTATTCCGAATGCAGTTAATACAGCTATACGTCCAAAAGTCTACTAACACTACCTTGCCCTTAAGCTCTTGCTGGGTCAGTGGCTTGCTATTGATCCATTCGGTCAAACCTTTATATTCAGGAGCTGGATATGGTTCAACATTAAACAATTTAGTCTCGTCAATGTTACGTTCCGACTTAGGAATAAGTTTGGAGCTTAACTTATCAAAGTTGAACGGAGTGTGTTGCGAAACCCACGTTTGAACTCTTTTGTCGTAGCCGGTCATAATAAGCAAGCCAGTAACTATGAATAGAATCGCAATAGCTCGCTGAAACCAGCCCTTAGGGTTGCTCGCAAACTTAATTTTAGATATGAATCTTTGACCATAGTAGCCAATTAATAATAAGACTAGGCTAAGCCCGATTACGTAAACAACAATGAGCGCAATTGCTTGCGTAAAATTACTCGGCAAAATTGTAGCTAAAATATACGCATAGACTGGGCTACAGCTTGAAAAAACCGGTCCAAGTGCCGCGCCGGTTACGATTGGTCCAATGTACTGGTTTTTGTTCTGAAAACTCTTGCCGAGCGCCGACTGAGCCCTATGCTCAATACCGAGCTTAGCCAGTACGGTCGCATAAACATTCGGGAATAGTGTCAAAACACCAAGCGCTACAATAATACCGCCCGATACGTACGTAATTGTGCTCGGGTTTAGGTCCACAAGCAAAGAAGTAGCTTTAAGCAACAAGGTAAATACAATCAGGGAGACTGCTAATGAAGCTGCAATAATTACTGGGCGCTTCTTGTCTTTAACATCACCACCAAATGATCCACCGACAATTACTGGCAGGAGTGCGAGCACGCACGGCGCTAGTACAGTTAGTACTCCAGCTATGAAAGCTCCCAAAAATAACAACATAATTGTTTTACCTTATCGCTTAACTTAGTGAGGCCGCGCCCGTTGCAGCGAGCGCGGCATTTTTTTAGTCTCTATAACAACGTACTAATTATGCATTAGTACAGAGTCAACAACGTGTGTTACACCATTACTTGAGATTACATCTGAAGTTTCGATGTTTACAACATTGCCCTTAGCATCTTTGATCTTAACCATATTGTTTTCTACAACCGGTGTAAGAACATCGCCTTGGACAGTTTTAAGGGTCTCGCCCTTAGAAGCCATAACTTTAAGGTCAGCACTCGTATATGTACCAGCTACAACGTGGTACGTAAGAATTCCAGTTAGGGTGTCTTTACTTTCTGGCTTAAGAAGTGTGTCTACAGTACCCTCTGGTAATTTCTTGAAAGCATCGTTGTTAGGCGCAAATACAGTAAATGGTCCAGGTGATTTAAGCGTGTCTACAAGTCCGGCAGCCTTAACAGCAGCAACAACAGTTGTAACGTTTGAGGCGTTAACAGCGTTATCTACGATGTCTAGGTTCTTAACCATCTTTGCTCCACCAACAGTTACACCGTCAGCTGAGTCTTTATTTGAATTGTCGGCAGCAGGAGCGCTAGAGCTCGAGTTTGATGCCTTGTTATCATCTTTATTCCCAGCAGCATACCCAATCGCACCGCCGGCAGCAGCACCAATTACAAGTGTAATAATTGCTGCAACAACTTTTGAACTTCCTTCCATATAAATTCTCCTTTGTGAGATATGGTTAATGTTAGAAAATAGTTTACTTTATTAAGTAAACTTACTTATGATATTATGTTTGTATCGTGGATAAGTCAATAAGAAATTCGATTAAAAGCGGAGACCTAAGCAAAATCACCACATACCAAGCCGGAGTAATGCAAGCTAGTGCGCACCGTCTTCTGCAAAAGTACAGTGATGAAGTACTAAAGTCTTATGGCATCACTAAGATGCAGTGGCTTGTTATAGGCCTGATACTAGATGCCGGTGACAAGGGCATTCGTATAACCGACTTAGCCTCAAGACTAGGTACTACCCTCTCGTATTTAACCAATACAATTAACTTACTTGAGTCAAAAGATATGGTAACTCGGACCGTGCTTAAGTCTGATACTCGTACTAAGTTCGTCACAATTAATCCCGAGTTTGCAAAAAAATGCGACGAAATAGAAGA
>JALQXV010000032.1 GCA_023263015.1 Candidatus Saccharimonadia bacterium | reverse complement strand
ATTCGATCCCAGCCCGCATTAAGGCTATTACAAAACGCCAGATCATTGAGGGCGCCAAGGATCTATTTGAAGAAGGAATTTGGGGACTTGGTGTACTTGGAAACCCTCAAAAAGAAGAGCTAGATAAACTTACGACCAAGTTAAATACTCTTTGGGATTAGCGCCTCAGCTGCTTAGTCTAGTATTATAGTTCTAACCAACTTATGAATAATGATGAACTTAGATCAGCTGTTAATGATGCTATTGAACGTTTAGCAATTGCTGAACGTTCAAAGGAACTAGCCGATTTACGGCAACAATCGTTACAGCCAGACTTTTGGGCGGATAATCAAGCTGCCTCAAAAGTAATGCAAAAAATTACTGCCTTAGCAGACCAAACCGAACCATGGCTTGAACTCCAAAAAGGCTTAAACGATCTTGCCGAACTAGAACAGCTCAATGACGATAGCCTAGCCAAAGAGATAAATGCGCAGTACCAACAACTCAACAAAGCTTTTGAAACCCTCAAAAAACAGATGCGTTTTAACCAGCCATATGACGGGCATAATGTTGTACTTAGTATTCACGCAGGTGCTGGCGGTACCGACGCTCAGGACTGGGCGCAAATGCTGTTGCGCATGTATACACGTTGGGCCGAAGCTAATAATGCATCGGTTACTACAATCGATGAATCTGCAGGTGAAGAAGCCGGCATAAAAAGTGTTAGCTTAGAGCTGCAGGGTAGCTATATCTTTGGAAAATTAAAAGGGGAGCATGGTGTTCATCGCTTAGTTCGCCAAAGTCCATTTAATGCCGACGCAAAACGTCAGACAAGCTTTGCAAAAGTAGAAATACTACCAGAAATTGATGAACCCGAAGCAGTCCCAATCGACGAGAAGGATCTTAAAATAGACGTCTTTAGAGCCGGTGGCCACGGCGGGCAAAGTGTTAATACAACCGATTCAGCCGTTCGAATCACGCACATTCCAACCAATATTGTTGTTAGCATTCAGAACGAACGGTCACAGCTTCAAAATAAAGAAACTGCGATGACTATTCTAAGATCCAAGTTAGCCCAATTGCAGCTTGAGCAACATGCCGAAAAGATTAGCGAACTAAAGGGGCCTAACGAACAAGCTGCATGGGGTAACCAGATTCGTAGTTACGTGCAGCACCCGTACTCTATGGTTAAGGACTTAAGAACTCGGCACGAAACCAGTCAAGTGCAAACCGTACTCGACGGAGACTTAAATCCATTCATCGACGCCTACTTAGAAGCCAATCTAGCTTAAGTAAAACGGCTATGCTTGCAGTGGCCAGTTGCGACAGGGATAATATGAATCATGAATGAGCGAGAACAAGACCTAAACCCTCACGGGCCTCAAGTAAAAACTGTAATCCAAGCTGAACCAGCAGGCTGTTTTGGTGCCGCCGCCGAAGCAGTAACTGGCGTTGACCAAGCCGATATTAACAAGGCACTAGTTGGCGAAGGAATTTACTTTCCGGCCCAAGGCTTTAGCCCCACACCTGCGCAGTACCTAACCGAAGGGCTCGAAGATGTAGGCATAACAGCAACCGAAGTTCTGCCAGTACCACAGTTTGGCGTTGAAAACGATCCTTCAGTTGATGCATCAGACCAAGCCGTAACCGATCGCTTGAATGCGTTATACAACGCACTCAAGAACGGCGAAAGCGCAGGCCCTGTTATTCTTTTTGGTAAGCGCGAACGTGACGGTCAAGATCCATTCTTGCACGCAGTTGTTGTCGAAAGGGCTGTTGACCTATCGGCCGAGCAGGAAACTGAATTCGATGTCATGGACCCAAGCGAAGTAGATGGTGGCCGAAAAACGCTTACGACTGATGAAATGGTTGCATTCCTAACGCCAGACCAAGAGCGGGGCATCGCTATTTTTGCCTACCAGCTTCGCGCAGCATAGCTAGATAATTTAGTGTTCAAACTGGCATAAAAGTAGCCATAACTGCTATACTTACTAGAATGATCTTATTAGATAGGGTATCTAAGACGTATCCACGTCGTTCCGGAGCAGCCTTGCAGCGCATCAGCCTGCACGTTGAGCCAAAAGAATTTGTGATTGTGGTTGGTCCAAGTGGTGCCGGCAAATCAACCTTACTTAAGCTGCTCACGCGCGAAGAAAAGCCAACGAGCGGCAAAATTATCATTGGCGGCATTGATTACGAGCGCCTTAAAGATAAGGATATTCCAAAACTTCGTCGTCGTATTGGCGTAGTCTTCCAAGATTTTAAGTTGCTACCCAATAAGACTGTTTTCGAAAACGTGGCTTTCGCTCTAGAAGTAGTAGGGGCAAGCAAACGTGAAATCCAGAACACCGTTCCAAAAGTACTAAACATCGTTGGTCTTAAGGGAAAAGAAAAGAACTACCCTCGAGAGCTATCGGGTGGTGAGCGACAACGTGTTGCAATCGCACGTGCTGTCATTCGTCAGCCTAAAATTTTAATCGCCGACGAGCCAACTGGTAATCTTGACCCTAAACACGCATGGGATGTTATTCGAGTTCTCGAAAAAATTAACAAGTATGGCACGACGGTTTTGCTAACAACGCATAACCAAGAAATCGTTAATAAACTCAAGCGACGAGTGGTGACCATTAAAGATGGACAAATTGTAAGTGATAAGGCTAACGCGGAGTACGAGCTGTAGTTCATGAAAGAAAAGCGATCATTTAAACGTAAGTTAATTATGTTAGAACGCATCTTTAAAGCCGGTGCGGTTAACTTTATTCGTAATATTACGCTCAGTATCGCAGCAACGGCCGTGATGGTTGTGACGCTTACTATTGTTTTGTTTTCGGTGATTGCTAATGCGACATTTAATTACACTATCCAGCAGATCACCGATCGTATCGATATCTCGGTTTACTTAAAAGACAATGTTACCGAAGACCAGCGCGAAAACCTTATAAGCAAGCTTAAAGATGTCGACAATGTCCGCGAGGTGACGTATGTATCTAAACAGCAGGCACTCGAAAATTATCAAAAGGACAACCAAGATAATCTAGACTTACTGCTCGCAATTTCGCAAACCGACAATCCGTTACCAGCCACAATTCAGGTTAAACCTAAAGATCCAGGTCGTATTGACGAAATTCGTAATGTTCTAGAAACTACCGAAGCCAAAGCCCTCCAGTCCGATGAAACTTCATACTCAGGCGATCGTAAAGAGGCTATTGATAAGATCACTAATGCTACCGCATTCTTCCGCAAGGCAGTGGTAATTGGCATTGTTCTGTTTGCTGTTATCTCTATGCTGATTATCTTTAACACCATTCAAATGGCTATATTTAACCGACGCGACGAACTGACTATTATGCGATTGCTCGGCGCAAGCAACGTGTATATTAAGGGGCCGTTTATTGTCGAGACCATGCTATACGGTGTTGTTTCGGCCGTTATTTCGCTTAGCTTATGTAACGCGCTGTTTGTCGTACAGGCTCAGGCCTTTGACGCTAGTAGCCTTGGTTTGCTAGATATCAAGTACGCTAATCAGTACTTTAGTGATAATTTCTTGATCTTCCTTGGCATGCAGCTACTTGCCGGTATTGCTATTGGGGCAATTTCGTCACTAATTGCTACGGCACGCTACCTAAAGGTTAAGCCAACTCGCCGTCGTATAGGCTAACACCTAAGTAACAATATCCATACAACAATATAATATAAAAGATTTTACAAGCACCCGCTGAGAGTGTTAGAATTCTTACATAAGCGTAACCATTAACAGACATCCAGCAGCTTATAAAACTAAATCCGAAAAACAACAATCTAACAGATCAACTTCAAAGCAGGGAGGGTTGCTTATTTTGCTTATGCATGCTAAAATTAGGGGGAATCGTACAAACAATAAAAACGATCAAACAAAAATGAAAAAAATCCAAAAAATTCTTAAAACTGATATTAAAGCCCGACGTCAGGTGCCGATTGCAGTTATGATTGCAGTCTTTGCGGCAGGTGTAGTGGCTATGCCGTATGCATATGCGGACCGTTTTCAGGATCAGATTAATTCATTAAGTGCAGACAATGCCCAAAAAACTCAAGACAAAAACTGGCTCGGAGCCGAAGCGTCTAATATCCAAGAAGTGATTAATCGCTTACAGGGTGAGATCAACGCCTTACAGGCAAAAATTACTGCAAATCAGAATGAAGTTACGAGCCTTAAGGAGCAGATCGCTGCCGCCGAAAAGGAACTTGAGCGACAACGCGACCTACTTGGTCAGACTATTCGTGCCATGTACCTTGAAGGCGAGATCACAACTGTTGAAATGCTTGCGACCAGTAAAGACCTAAGTGACTACTTTGATAAGCAGCAGTACCGCGAAAGTGTTAATTCTAAAATTAAAACCACTCTTGATAAAATTACTGCCCTAAAGCTTGAGATGAACCGTCAAAAAGATACGGTCGAGAAGTTACTGGCAGAACAAACTACCTTACAGACACAGCTCGCTGGCCAACGTGCAGAGAGCAGTCGACTATTAGCATTCAACCAAGCCCAGCAGAGCGAACTAAATACTCAGATGCAGTGGAATAGTGCTAAGATCGCTGATTTGCGCAAGCAGCAAGCCGCTGAAAACGCTAAGCTATTTGCTCGCAGCGGTGGCGTACGTGCCGTTCCAGATAGCTCAGGTTACCCATGGGCAAACTACCGTTCAGGCAACTGGACGCACGCTGGTTCGTGTTACTACGGTGACGATATTGACCCATGGGGTCTATGTTACCGACAGTGCGTAAGCTATGCAGCATGGAAGACCTACAAGACGAAAGGTTACATGCCATACGGATATGGTGACGCCAAGAACTGGCCAGCTAAAGCTCGCTCACAAGGTATCTCTGTAGATGGTAACCCTCGAGCTGGCGATATTGCGGCTAGCACCTCAGGAACATGGGGACACGTAATGTATGTAGAATCAGTTAACAGTAATGGCACAATTAATATCAGTCAGTACAATGTGAGCTTAACTGGTACATACAGCGAAGCAACTATCTCTGCTTCTGGCTTGCAGTTCATTCACTTCTAAATAAAAACCACTAGCCGTAGCAAAACGTTAGCCGTATACTAGTAGTAACTGTTAAGAGGGAACTACAAGCATGGCTCGTATGTTAAAAGTGCCGGCATCGCCGCGCAAAAAGGTGTTCGTTGGGATTATTGTAATCGCTGCAGTACTCGTTTTCTGTTTATCATCTGTCAGGCAAATTGATACAGGTCAGATTGGCGTTGTAACTAGATTTGGGCAAGTAACAGGGCGCGAACTTGGTGAAGGTTTACACTTTGTATTACCGCTCGGTATCGATCGAGTAGCCCGCTACGATATTAAAGTACAAAAACAAAACGAAGAGGCTAGCGCCGCTTCCAAAGATTTGCAGGACGTAGCTGCTACGTTGGCGTTGAACTATCATATTAACGCTGGTGATATTAGCAAGATTCATCAAACAATTGGTCCACTGTATCGGCAAAAGCTAATCGACCCAGCTCTACAAGAGGTATTTAAAGCTACTAGTGCCA
>JALQXV010000063.1 GCA_023263015.1 Candidatus Saccharimonadia bacterium | reverse complement strand
AGTTAGCGAAAGACTTTGGTTTAAAAACTAAAGTCGAACTTGATCAGGAGAAGCTCAAGAAAGATTACTGGAACGATCAAGAAGGTTTTTATAATGACGATCTTAAAAATCATGCATTGTCCTCGGACTTTCTGCTTGGTTATGTAACTGGATTGTTTAATTTAGCGAGCAAGTCTGACCATGCTCGAACAGTCCGTATGATCGACTACATTGAGACACATGGTTTGGCTGAACCATTGCCGATTAAATATCAAGTAAGTAAGCGATCTAAGGCCCCACTCTTTGTGCGACTTTTTGTACCGAACTATGGCACAAATATGATCTGGAGCTACTGGGGAGCTCAGTACATTACGCTGTTAATGGATGTTTACAGACATACTGGTAAAAAACGTTACTTAGATTTAGCTACAAATCACGCTAAAACGTACGAAGCATGCATTGTTCGTGATGGTGGTTTTGCTGAAACATTTGATGAGAGCGGTAACTTTATGCAGTCGGCAGTATATAAGAGTATCCGCATAACAGGTTGGGTTGTGCAATTTGAATACGCACAGCACTTAATCAGGCAAGCGAGTCGCGATAAATCGTAAATTGCCTTCGTAGATCCGAGCACTGATTTTAGTGTCAGCCTTAATCTTCAAGACCTCGCCATCTACTTGGGCGTCAACGCCATCCTTTACGGTAAACGTAAGGCTAGAACGCTTGGTGTAGGTTGTATCAGGCTTGCCGCGCATGATTCGAGCTAGGTTAATAAGTAGCGATGGGTCCTTATTTTCGACGACAGCATGAAAAAAGATTGGTTCATGCAACTCGATCGGTACACGATTTACTTTGGCAATGCGCGAGCCATTAATAAGACTATGTTCAT
This sequence comes from Candidatus Saccharimonadia bacterium, assembly GCA_023263015.1. Lineage (GTDB taxonomy): Bacteria > Patescibacteriota > Saccharimonadia > Saccharimonadales > 2-12-FULL-41-12 > JALQXV01. Next base: position 1,290 of record JALQXV010000063.1, on the reverse strand, counting down.
AAAACTTGCGTTCGGAATCATCAATTTCGGCACGGTTTGTTGGAGCTGCTGCAAGCGCTTTTGCGACTGCAATCGCTTCTCGTAGAATAATGAGCGGCGGTAGCCAGCGTGTAATCTTGTCTGTAGAAATTCGTTTAGAATCAAGCTCTCTGGCTGCATAGGCGCTAGCACCAAAACTAGCATAGCAACAAGCATAGATCGTTCGTGTCTCGTCGCTATGATCAAGTGTCAATTTAATTAACGGAACTGGTACAGCGGCAGACTGAGCCAGTATCCGCTGTGGTGTAGTGGCAGATGCTAGACCGTTAAGCATGTATGAAAAATCGTTGGCGTTACCGCCCCACAGTGGCATTACGTAAATATTTGGATTATTCTTATCTTCAATCTCCATTAAGCCGTTCACGACAGAATGCACCGTTCCGTCTCCACCAGCGACTAAGACTAAAATAGTATGCTTTTTCCCGAGCTGACTTATGCGATCAAGTGCCTCCGCCTTATGTTTTGTTATATTAAATTCCTCGGCTTCAATTTCGAGTCGCTTAGTTAGTGCATTTTTCCATCGCTTGGAGCGATTAAAATTTGTAGCTTTTGGGTTAAACATAAATACGACTGAGTCAACTTCTTTAATCCAGCGTGCGGCTTTCATTCGGTCAACAATGGCTTGCTGGAGGTCGAGGTAGTAGCTGTACATGGCAAAGATAGCGACTGATATGTAAGCAATACTAATTGCGATCGCAAGGGAGGTCGTAATAACATGTGGCAGTTTTGTGCTCAAAATTGCCGCCGAAATCGCCACCCAGCTAAAGAACATGGCCAACTTACCAATTTGATTGGTGTGTAAGTGGTAACGGCGTCCAAATGTAACGCCGAACAGCGACATATATAGGTGGTGTAATGCTAAAAAGCCGAATAGTACTAAATTAATACTATCGCTTGAGTAGGTAACAACTAATATTACTAAAACGCTTAACTTATCGCAGGTCGTATCGACTAGCTCACCGAGCTGGCTTTTGGTTTTTGTCCTTTCGGCCACAACTCCATCAACTAAATCAAATAGTCGGCCTATGATTACGACTACAAGCCCCAGCTGCCATTCACCGTAGTAGATCTTATGAGCGCCCCAAATAACTAGTAACAAGCCAGATAGACTAATAATATTGCCCGGTGTTAAAACTCCGTTAGTAGCAATTGCAATCTGGTGCCAAACAGAGGACTTCTTTGAAGTCTTGAGCTCCCAATCTGGTTTATTTCCGGGGTTATGCAGGTTCATACTATTTCCAACTTATACTA
>JALQXV010000099.1 GCA_023263015.1 Candidatus Saccharimonadia bacterium | reverse complement strand
CCCATTCTTCTACAAGAAGATCTTGTTCGGCAAGTTGCTGACGCACACGGTCTGGATTGGCGCCTTCTTTGTCCATTTTGTTGATAGCAACGATGATTTTAACGTCGGCTTTACGAGCGAAGCGAATAGCTTCGAGCGTTTGCGGTTTAATGCCATCGTCGGCAGCAACCACGATGATAACGAGGTCAGTCAAGTGTGCACCGTGCTCACGGATAGCGGCAAAGGCTTCGTGCCCTGGAGTATCGAGGAAAGTGATTGGACGACCACTGTGGTCAATTTGGTAGGCAGAGATATGCTGGGTAATGCCACCGGCTTCGCCGCTGGCAACCGCTGATTCGGTGATTGCATCAAGTAGTGATGTTTTGCCGTGGTCAACGTGACCCATGACCGCAACCACCGGTGGGCGGGATTCCCCGCCCTCGGTGCCGCTGCGATCCTGTTTTTTACGAGTTACCGCTAGTTCGACCTGTTTACGGGCTAGTTCAACATCGAGATTGAGTTCACCGATGATGATTTGAGCCGTGTCGAAGTCGAGGCGCTCGTTTACAGTTGCCATAATACCGTTCTTAAAGAGTTCGCCAATTAGACCTGTGACAGGAATTTGGAGTTCTTCAGCAAGGGCACCTACGGTGATACCATCTTCAATTTCGATTGTTCGTGCCATGGGCGCTCCTTACGTAAAACGGGATTATTTAGCTTCTTTGAGGCTCAATGCAATTTTGCGAGCTTCGGTGTCGATGTCGATGACTTTAAACTGCTTCTTTTCGTTAAGCTTAAAGACTTCTTCTGGGTTTACTGAATCGTCGTCGTTGCTCATTTCTGAGACGTGAACGAGAGCTTCAACCGCAGGGCTTAGCTGTACGAAAGCACCAAATGGTGTGATTCGAGTAACTTTACCTTCGACGGTTTCGCCTTTTTTAAAGGCTTTGACTTCTTGCAACCATGGATCTTCAGACATCTGCTTAAGGCTGAGGCTGAGGCGATCTTTGTCGATTGCAATGATCTTGGCTTCAACTTCTTGGCCGGTCTTGATGTAATCACGTGGATTTTCGACTCGTTCCCAAGAAATTTCTGAGATGTGGATCAGACCCTCGATGCCTTGTACGTTCACAAAGGCGCCAAAGTCGATAACACCAGTAACAACACCGTTTACTGTATCGCCAACCTTGAGCTTGGCAAATAGTTCCTGCATGTCGTCTTTAACAGCTTCTTTTTCAGAGAAAATAAGCTTGTTATCTTTACGGCTCACATCAAGGATGCGAACACGGATTGGCTGATTAGTCAGCGCGTTGAGCTTTTGCAAGATCTCGTCTTTGTCAGCACCTGAAACACGTGGATAGTGTCCGGCAGCTAGTTGAGATACTGGCAAGAAGCCACGGATACCTTCGAGTTCAACCAAAAGTCCGCCACGGTTGGCGTCGTAAGGGGTGATTTCGATTGGTTCGCCAGCTTCGAAAATGCGCTGGAGTTCATCCCAGCCACGATCCTTAGCGGCTCGCTTAACGCTTAGTAGCGCAAAGCCTTCCTCGAGTTCTGGATCTACGACACTAGTAGTAACACTAGCTCCAACCTCGAGAGTTTGGCCATGACCGATTTCGCGGCGCATAACCACACCGACACCATGAGCGCCTAAGTCTACCCATACTTCGTGCTTACGTACAGAAGTAACGGTTCCTTCGACGACATCGCCGGCCTTTAAATGCTGGATATCACTGCCCGCAAGCAGATCGTCCATTGTGATAGTTTTTGACATGATTGAACATGCCTCCTTATATGCTGCGGCAACCCGTGGGCTGTTTCTCCGTTCAGACTTACTAATATTGTATCAGATTGACCTCTGTACGTAAAGTGTTGGAGCCATTACTCGTTCAGGTTTTGTATGTAAAATTCAGTTTAATGAAAATTTCATTAAACGTATAGCTGGTTTAGGTAGCTATAACCGCGATTTATTAGTACGATAGAGGCATGTATTTAGCCATCGACATTGGCGGAACCAAAACTCTTTTAGCGGTGTTCACAGAGCACGGTAAGTTGGTTGAATCGATCCGTTTTGAAACACCCAAAGACTACCAAGCCTTTATAAAGCAACTCAGCAAGTCATTTTTGAAGCTCAAGAACCATAGTGAGCTAGTCCGCTGTGTTGTTGGTGCGCCTGGGCTTGTTAACCGCAAGACGAATACCGTGGTCGCATTTGGCAATTTGTCTTGGGAGAATATTCCGTTGGGTCGCGATATTAAAGCGATTTGCCACTTATCTACTACTGTCGAAAACGATGCTAATTTAGCTGGTTTGTCAGAGGCCACACTGGTCAAACATGGCTACCGTAAAGTGCTCTACATAACGATTAGTACAGGTATTGGCGGAGTGGTGATCATTGACGGCGCAATTGATGAAGATTATGCCGATATGGAATTTGGGTCGATGATGTTTGAGCATGATGGCAAACTTCAGAAATGGGAAGAATTTGCCTCTGGCAGAGCTATCGTTGCTAAATTTGGTAAGCGCGCGGGAGATATCCCAGCCGAAGACACGGCTACTTGGTACGAAATTAGTCGTAACATTACGCTCGGTTTATCTGGGGTAATCGCAAATTTGACCCCTGAGGTAATTATCATTGGTGGCGGCGTGGGAACCAACTTTGATAAGTTTGCTGATCGTTTACATGAAGAATTAATGATCTTTGGATCGAAGTTAACTTCTGTACCACCGCTTCGCAAAGCAGTTCGTACCGAAGAAGCTGTGATATATGGATGCTATGAACTCGCCCACCAACTTGAACACAAAAAATAGCTTTAAGAGTTTACTGCACCAGATCAAGCTGGACTATAGTGATGTTACATTTACATCATCTAAATCGTTTTATTGGTCGGCCGACTCACGCACTGTGTTTTTTGACGAGCATAGCAAGGATGCAATTTGGTCATTACTCCACGAGTTAGGCCACATGACGCACGGACATAGCACTTATAATTCGGATATTCGCTTGTTACGTATGGAAGTTGAAGCTTGGGATAAGGCGCGCGAGATTGCGCAGACATATAATGTAGTCATTGACGAAGATCATATTCAGGACTGCATAGACAGCTATCGCTCGTGGCTACACGAACGCAGCATTTGCCCACGCTGTTCGCAGGTTGGCGCAGAAAAATCTGGCGGTGACTATAACTGTATTAACTGTGGTTCATCCTGGCACGTCACCGAAAACCGATTTTGTAGAGTTTACAGAAGTCGGACAAAATAAAAGAACCTCTTTAAAAGAGGTTCTTTTTGGCGCTAAAGAGCTGTACTAGACAGTCTTTTTAGTGCGGCGGCTAATGCGGCCACCCTTAGCACCAGCAGCACGAGCTAGTTCACGGTTAGCGAAGAAGCCGCCTGTGCGACCTTTCTTGCCACCTGCAGCACCGATTTTTGCATAAAAATCAGAACCGTACTTAGCTTTGTTAGTTTCAGCAGCAGCTTTGCCGCCTTGCTTTGTTCCTGCCATGGTGTGAGGCTCCCATTACTTTGCTTCGCCGAATACTAAAAAGAGGGCCCTCTGAATTAACAGATGAACCCTCTCTCGTGTTTCGAGACTGAGCGAATATTAACATACTAATGCTAAATAGTCAAGCTTATGCTACGGCGTGGTTTGAGTTGGCTGAGCTTGCGTGCCAGCAGGAGTTGGAGCCTGTTCGGTGGTAGCCGCACCTGGCTGGTTTGTATTGCCAATATTAAGCGTTGAAACTTCGATAATACGGTTTGTGCTTGGGCGATACAGGATCGCCTTTTTTGCCTTGGTGTACATCAGTAAGCGATCGTCGTTTTCGGCCTTGGCAAAGAAAGTTGGAGACTGCTCTTTAGCCTTAGCAGCATCTGAAACGTTAGCAATGGTTGGCTCTTCATCAGTTGGCACATCAATAAGGGCGGCAACCTCTTTCTTGATACGCTCGGTTTCAGACTTAGCCGCCTCTTGCGGATTTGATAGACGCTTGTTTTCATTTTTGAGGTTGTTGTAGGCAAAGCCACCCGCAACAATTGCACCGACTAGTACGACGCATAAAACCGCCATTGCGACTGTTAAGCGCTTAATTTTACGATTCTTGCGCCTGATCGTACGCTCACCGATTGTTTTGATGTGCGTAATCTGAGCTTCGGCTTCTTCACGAATCTGCTTTTCTTTATCTATTTTTGCTCGTGCCACGACGTTAGTACCCTTCCCAAGATAACTTCTTATGGTTTAAGAATAGCATATTTTTCATTAATTGCGACCTTCACAGTAGGCGTATGAGCCAGCGTTAAACGTACCAGTGCTCGTCAAGAAGCTAACCGATGTAATAGCGGATGTTGTATTGCCCCAAGTTGCCGAGCCAGAATAGTAGTTAGGATAGCTCGTGGTGCCAATAGGATCTGCCCCTGTTGCAGACCATGAAACAGACTTACGGACATCGGCAAAGTTTGTGACAGTGATTGAGCTATTAAACGGCGAGGTTCCTGTTTGGCCGAGTGTCAACGACATCTGGCCATCCGAACCATCTTGAGCTGCAGTGTTAATGGTGCCCGTCTTGTATATACCGCTCCAGCCATAAGCAGTTCCGCCAGCATCACCGTTAAAGCGCATGTATACTTGGCCCGCTGCCGAGCGACCTTTTACCAAGACACGACACTGGAGGTCAGTGCTTTGGTTACCGGCTACCGTAACGGTAATCGTATTCGCCGCAGCTGCCAGAATAGTCTCGCCGTTTAGGCTACGGGTTATACAGTCGGTCCATCGACCATTCTCGTAACAACGATTCTTGTTATCGACAGAGTTGTAATACATAGCACCGTTTTGGCCACCTGAACTAGGGTCGCCTGCTGAGTTCTTGCTATCAAGCACAAACAGAATTGTGTTGGCATCAGAAGTTGAGGAACCAACCGA
>JALQXV010000089.1 GCA_023263015.1 Candidatus Saccharimonadia bacterium | reverse complement strand
GTTGCAAGGTAGCTCCCGATTGCCACACCAATTGCATTACCTTCATTGGCAGCTGCCAGATGTTCATCAGGATGACTTACCTGTAAAAATTTACTAAACTCTCCAGTAATCGAATCTGGCACGCCGCTAAAAAAGTTCACGCCGCTATTTACGAGTGCTTTATATAGATCTTGGGAAGCTATATTTTGAGGCATGCTAGTTACGAGAAACCAATTTAAGGAAATCGTTTATTGGTATTGCAGTTGACTCAACCTCCACTGCTCGATCGTGACTTAAGATGGTTTGCGCGGCTTGAGACATTGCAGGATATGCAACACGCAGAAGATGATTGGCATAAACAATGATATTAGCGCCCCATTCGGTTAGCTCGGCTTCGTAAATTGAGTTGTAAGATGTTGGCACCACCATTAACGGTCGACGGTTATCGAGAGTATTATAAGCATCACAAAATTCTTTGATGTCTTTACCCGATTCATCTTTGGAATGGATCATGATTGCGCTAGCACCCGCCGCAATATAGTTGCGTGCTCGTTCTAATGCCTCGTCTTGGCCTTTGCCTAAAATCAAGCTCTCGATTCGTGCAATAATCATGAACTCATCATTAATTTTAGCGTTCACACCTGCCTTAATCTTGGCTGAAAAGGTAGCCACTGATTCTTGCTCATGATCGTTAACATTTTCATGTAGCGAATTCTGCTTTAAACCGCACTTATCTTCAATTACAATTGCCGAAACTCCAAGACGTTCTAAGGTTTTTACAGTGTGCACAAAATGAGCCTGATGACCACCGGTATCACCGTCAACAATGACGGGTTTAGTAGTCACTTCTAATACTTCGTTGATCGTATTCACCCGCGAAGTTCGATCGACTAATTCTATGTCTGGCTTGCCCTTAGCAATTGAGTCGGTCAAGCTACTGATCCAAACCGCATCAAACTGCCTTAGGTGACCTTTTTCATTCTTGACTGTAGTATTCTCAACGATTAGGGCGCTTAAACCATTATGTGCTTCCAGCGCTCGGACTGTCTTTTTGGTGTTAAGTAGTTTTGCCAACTTTTTAAGACGAGCCTCTGGTGTGGTACCAGCTTCTTTAAGTTTTTGGTGCAGTTTAGTGCTCGAAATACCTTCAGTGTATTCAACCTCAACTAACTCACCACCCCATTCCGAAATAGTGTCTATTACCTGCTGGCGTGCGCTGGGCGCCCAGTCATTGCCGTGCACAACATAGTCCGGTTTAAGCTGGGTTAAATTGGGGCGATAGTCAGAAGTAACTTGAGGAACAACATTAGAAACACCTTTTAAGTTACTAACCACTTCGTGACGTTGCGCGTATGTCATAAATGGTAGCCGTTTTTTGCTGGCAACAGCTTCGTCGGTCAATAAGCCAATTGTTACATCACCCAAATTCTGGCCAGTTTTAATGATATTTAAATGACCTGAGTGCACGATATCGGCGCACATTGGTATATACACAGTCTTCATTACCTATAAGGATAACAGATCACGATTAGGTTGCAGAGGTGTAAAGGTTTATAATGAAAGGTAACTTGTCTGCTTCAACCCTAAAGCATTATTTAGAGGAGAATGAAGGAAAGATTGTCGTCGATATAGTTAGCGAAGATAATTTTCTAAGGACATTCTATGAAAGAGTCAGCAGCACTCCCCGCCAAAAATCAAAACATTCCTAAAAAGATCTTTAAGTACATCAATCCAATCCAAAAAGCTCCTAAGAAAGCTACTAAAGATGTCTAAAGATCGTGGTCGCAAAGAAGTTAAAAAGCCTAAAAAAGCTAAGTAAGGATTAATAAATGCCAACATCTCGCACCAGAGCTAAATTAAGTAGCTATATACAAGAGCCAGAGATTCGGCATCAACTCCAACTTATGTACGATGATAAGTCGTTTCTTACTGTGCCTGGGTACAGCATTGATACCGAAACATACCCCGATAACAAGGTGCCCTTTATTGAATCGCACATCGACTATTTAAAGAAGCACCCGCAGGTGAACCCTGAGCACTACCTGTCCAATCTGCATTTGATGCTCAAAAAACGTTAGCCGTATGTGAAATTGCCAACAGTATCGATAAACATACTGCTGTAAACTGTAATGTGCAATAAACAAAGGAAATCAGATGCAGTGTCCAGTTGACCAAACAACTTTAGTAATGACCGATCGACAAGGTGTTGAGATTGATTACTGTCCTCAGTGCCGTGGCGTATGGCTCGATCGAGGCGAACTCGATAAAGTTATCGACCGATCAGACAATGCCCCTGCACCACCGAGCCGCCCGCAACCTGACACACAGTATCGCGATAATTACCAAGAACCTCGTTATGATGATCGTGATCGTAAGCACCATAAAAAGAAGCACCGTGAAGGCTTTTTAGGTGATCTATTCGATTTCTAAAGAAAATTAACATTATTAACTAGCTATCTTGACTGTACGTCTATATAGTAAGACCGACATGATAGATAGCGTGCCTCTTGAAATAAGATTAAATGATGCCCTCGAAGCTGCCGGTATGGCGTGGTGGGAAATTGAAATGCCTACAGGTGCCGTATTTTTTGCAGAAAATAAGACAAAAATGCTGGGATATAAAAAGAAAGACTTCTTTCATTATTCCAATTTCACCGACCTACTGCACCCTGATGACTACGATACAGCTATGCAAGCCATGAAAGACCATCTAGAAGGTCGTGCTGAAGTATATGAAACCCAGTATCGAATCAAAGCTAAAGATGGCTCATACAAGGTTTTCTACGACAAGGGCAAGATTGTTCAAAATCGAAACGGTGAAATCCGAATTGCTGGAGTGGTCGTTAATGTTGAGGCACTACAAAAACTTCGCATCGCCAACCAATAGCTATATCATAAATACTAATTTTATTGTATAATAGTAGTGTGAATCATTACGTTCCTACTGATACTGCACAACGTGTTCTAGAAGGATGTGAAGCTTTAACGTACCCTAACCACGCCGGCAACATGCAAGCATTTCCTGCTATTCAAGAAGTTGAAACCGAGCATGGCATACTGCCAACCGCACCTCCGACTAAGTTAATTGGCGAATCTATTCATCACCTCGGCACAGAACCTAAGCGCATACTTGATATTGGTTGTGGTACTGGCCGAACAGCATTGTACTTGGCTATGAATGGCCATTCAGTTACTGCAATCGATATTGATCAAAGTAGCTGTGATTGGGCCAAAGACCGCGCGAATGCACTAGGCATACCTGATCGTGACTTTACGGTTCGTGTTAGCTCCGTTAAAGACCTACCGAGCACTGACCGATACGATGCTGTTGTTGGAGAGATGCTACTACATTATCTGGGCAAACACGAAATTCGCCCAACAGTTGCCAAAATGCAAGGGCTAACGCTCCCAAGTGGGTTAAATGTTGTAAGCGCTTACACTACCGACAATCCGACCGAAGAAATCACCGCCAGAGGCCTTAGCTACATGTTTAGCCCTGGAGAATTAAGTAGTTTTTACGGATCAAACTGGCGTGTTTTGCGCAACGCAGAGGGACTTCTAAGTACCATCGTTGATCGCAGTATTACGACAGGTCAACCGCTTAGCCTTATCCCGAGCGCCGCTGAAGTTGTCGCCCGAAAACGCACCAATGTTAGTCAGACTCACATTATGAACGCCAATCGGCAAATTGTTCCTGTAATTCAATACAGTTAAGTTCCTATCTTGTCGTATACTAGGCCTATGATTATCGCCAAAGACCTGAGTAAGAGTTACCGTAAGAAGAAAGCGGTAGATGACTTAAGCTTTACGGTTGAAACCGTTAAAGTGACCGGATTTTTAGGGCCAAACGGTGCCGGTAAGTCAACAACAATGCGCTTAATGCTCGGTCTTGATAACGGCGAAGGTATGACACTTTTTGATGGCAAGAAACTGAGTGAGTACAGCCAGCCCTCTCAGGTTGTTGGCATACTACTTGAAGCTAAAGCATTTCACCCAACTCGCACCGCACGGAATCATCTACGTGTCCTCGCTGCTGCAGGTGGCATAGCCGAATCACGTGTTGATGAAGTACTTGAACTGGTTGGTCTAGAAACTGTCGCTAAAAAGAAACCCGGTAAGTTTAGTCTTGGTATGAGCCAGCGACTCGGAATTGCTGCAGCTATTCTTGGTGAGCCTAAGTATCTTATGCTCGATGAGCCTGCTAACGGCCTAGACCCAGAGGGTATTGCATGGTTACGTAAATTTATTAAAGCGTACGCGGCTCGCGGGAACGCTGTTTTTGTGTCGAGCCACTTGCTAAGTGAAATGTCTCAAATGGCCGATAACATCGTGGTAATCGGTAAAGGTAAGCTAATCGCCAGCACCTCAATTGATGAGCTCGTCGGTCAGAGTCGTCGGTCAGGTGTGTACGTACGATCTCCGCAGTTAGCCAAACTACAAAAAGCACTCGAGACCAGCAAGACTACAGTTGCTCCGTTTAAAGACGGCATTACTGTGAGCGGCGTAACTACTGACCATGTTGGCAAAACAGCCTTTAAACTTGGCGTACCGATACTTGAATTATCCCAACATGAGGCATCGCTTGAAGAAGCATTTCTTGAATTAACAGCAAATGAACAGGAATACACTACCAAGCTTGGAGGCAAGAAATGATTGCATTGCTTAGAGCAGAATTCCGCAAGCTTTTTACTGCTCGATCTACGTACGTAATCATTTTTATAGCCCTCGCGATTGATGTGC
>JALQXV010000050.1 GCA_023263015.1 Candidatus Saccharimonadia bacterium | reverse complement strand
TTTAAGGCACTGGCTGGTCAAACGACAATTGATGAAATTAATCGCGTTGCAGCAGCAGATGCAGCGTAAGAAATAAATAATAAGGGTAAAACAGTGGCAGAAGCAGCAGTCCGAATCGAAACACTCCTAGAGGAAGTAATTAAATTAAAGGCGTCTGACCTTCACATTCAGGTGGCACTGCCTCCAATGCTACGTGTCGATGGCTCATTGACACCGGTAACAGGTGCGCCAATTCTAAATGAAGAAATGGTCGAATCCCTTGTTTTTGCAATTCTTGATGATGAACAGAAGCAAATTCTGTTAAAAGACAAAGAATTCGACTTTAGCTTCGCGTTCGGCGACCTCGGTCGTTTCCGTGTTAACGCTTTCCACGAACGTGGTAACTTAGCTGCTGCCTTGCGACTTATCCCAACCGAAATTCTTACAACTGAGCAACTTGGCCTGCCAGAAGTAGTAAAGAAGTTTGCTGACTATCCACGCGGACTTGTTTTAGTGACAGGACCAACTGGATCAGGTAAGTCTACAACGCTTGCTTCGTTAGTCCACAAGATCAATGTTGAAAAAGCCACGCACATCGTCACAATCGAGGATCCGATCGAATTTACTCACAAGAGTATTAAATCAGTTATCGTACAGCGTGAAGTTCATTACGATACCTATAGCTTTAGCGCTGCGCTCCGAAGCTCGCTTCGTCAAGACCCTGACGTCGTTCTACTGGGTGAGATGCGTGACCTTGAAACGATCGCGGCGGCCATTACTATCGCCGAAACGGGTCACTTGGTTTTTGCTACGCTACACACCAACAGTGCGGCTCAAAGTATTGACCGTATGATCGACGTTTTCCCTCCACACCAGCAACCGCAGATTCGCGCACAGCTCAGTAATATCCTAATGGGCATTTGCTCACAGCGACTCGTGCCAACAATTGGTGGCGGACGAATCGTTGCTGCCGAAGTTATGGTAGCTACACCAGCTGTCCGAAACATCATCCGCGAAGGAAAGTCGCATCAACTTGAAGCTGTTATTCAAACTGGTGCCGAATTTGGTATGCAGTCAATGGACAAGACGCTAGTTGGTCTTATTCATGCTGGCCAGATCACTTACGAAGAAGCACGCAACGTTGCAGTCGATATTTCTGAACTAGATAGGTTAATGCGAGGATAATATGCTTAATTTTGCGTACGAAGCACGCGATCCGGCAACCGGCCAAAAAGTAAAAGCTACCATTCAAGCTGATAGCGAGAGTGGGGCGGCCAAGTTACTTCAACAACAAGGTCTTGCGCCAATTGACATCAAAAACCTTGATGATGCCGGCACATCTTTTAACCCAATCGCTAAGCTCAGAAATCGAATTACGACCAAAGAAAAGATTGTTTTTTCGCGTCAATTATCTACCCTGATTAACGCAGGTCTTCCACTTGTACAGAGTCTAAGAAGCGTTAATGATCAAACCACAAACAAAGGTCTAAAGATTGTTATTAGTGACCTTGTGGCTGATATTGAGGGCGGTTCGGCCTTTTCAAAAGCCTTGGAAAAACACCCCAAAGTTTTTAACAGCATTTACGTAAACTTGATTGCTGCTGGTGAAGTGTCTGGTACGCTCGATAAAGCGTTGGAGCGTATCGCCTTCCAACAGGAAAAAGATGCTGAAATCATGAGCAAGGTCCGGGGTGCAATGGCATACCCTGCTATCGTATTGGTAGTTATGGGTGGCGTGTTAGGCTTTATGGTCGTCAAGGTGCTTCCACAAGTTGAGACAATCTACAAAGACATGCCGGGCGCTCAACTGCCATTTATCACAAAAGTACTCCTAGCTTTCTCTCACTTTGTTACTGACTACTGGTGGGTGGTGTTGATTATTGTTGCACTTATGGGTGCCGCCCTAACTCGATATGCTCGCAGTGGGCCAGGGAAGTTGGTAGTCGACAAGCTAAAAATGAAAGCTCCTCCAGTTGGTCCGTTGTTTATGAAGCTTTATATGGCTCGGTTTGCACGCACCGCGACCACGCTTGTCGCGAGTGGTGTGCCATTAATTCAAATGATGGAAATTGTTGCGGCCTCAATCAGCAATGTCCATATTGAAAAATCTATTAATAACGCCATCGAGAAAGTTAAGGGCGGTAAATCATTGGCGGATGCCATTGACGGTGACCCAAACTTCTTAGTGTTAGTCCCTAATATGTTGCGCATTGGTGAGCAATCTGGCTCGCTAGAAGATATGCTTGGCAAGACAGCAGACTACTATGAGAAAGAAGTTGATAATCAAATTAAGACCATCTCGACTATTATTGAGCCTGTGCTGATGGTGGTTCTAGGTATCGTAGCGTTTATCATTGTTGCTGCAGTATTGCTGCCGATCTACGGCTTAGCAGATAAAAATGTCGTTGGCTAAGAAGTTAGAATTTAACAAAACATCTTGCAATACGGTATTGACTAACATAATATGTAAACATAACTACTATAAACATGCATCACAGGAGGGTGTGATCACCATGAAAATGAAATTAAAAAATCAGGAAAAAGGCTTTACTATCATCGAAGTCTTGATCGTGCTTGCTATTGCAGGTTTGATCATCCTCGTTGTTTTCTTGGCAGTTCCAAGCTTGCAGCGAAACAGTCGTAATACACAACGCAAGAACGACGTAAGTCAGGTTGCGGGTGCAGTACAAGAATTCATCAACAACAACCGTGGATCGTATAACAACACCACGGCAGCTATTACGGCTACACCACCGGTTATTACTAACACTAACCGTACGCAGTTAACAAACATTAACTATCGTACAATCCAGACAGGTGCTGCAGTTAACACTCAAAACACCACTGGTACTCCTTTTGGCCCAGAAACAATGGTCATTCGTAACGGCGTTAAGTGTAACCCTGCCTTCGTTGATCCAGCCAGCAACGTTGACACATTTGTGGTAACAATTGGTACGGCTGCAACTGATGTTTATACAGCAGCCAGTGCAACAACTCGAACAGGTGCTATCGCATACGCTATCGAGCGCCAAGGTGGTCTGACTACTGTCTGTCAAGACATCTAGTCTAACGACTAAGCTACTAAAGAGGCTCCACGAGGAGCCTCTTTTAAATTGTATGGTAAGCTAAAGCAATATGATTACTGCTTGGGTCGCACTTTTAGGCATTTGCTTTGGTAGCTTTATTAATGCTTTTGTTTGGCGTTTATATGAGCGCGACTTTGCCAAGAAGAAAAGTTTTAAAGATAAGGATCTGTCCATTACAAAGGGACGATCAATGTGTGTTCATTGTGGGCACCAGCTAAAATCTATCGACTTAATCCCAATTCTGAGCTGGATATCTGTTGGTGGGAAGTGCCGATACTGTAAGAAAAAAATATCAGCACAGTATCCACTTGTAGAGCTAACAACCATGCTCACGTTTATCTTGTCATGGATCTTTTGGCCGTATGAATTTAACTTAGTAGGGTATCTAGTATTTGCAGTGTGGCTGGTTTGTATTGTGATCTTTATGGCTCTGTTGGTCTTTGACGTACGATGGATGCTGCTACCGAACAGACTAGTTTTCCCGCTGTACGGTCTAGCAGGTGTGTTTGTTGCGCTACGCTTTATACAAGAATCTGACCCAATGATTCTACTGAATGCTGTCGTAGGTGCGGCAATTGGAGGAGGACTGTTCTATGTACTGTTTCAGATGTCTGATGGCGCATGGATAGGCGGAGGAGATGTAAAGCTAGGTTTTGCGCTTGGAGCGCTCGTAGGCGGTCCTTTGAATGCATTTCTACTGTTGTTTATTGCTTCGTTTTTGGGTAGTATCTCGGCTTTGCCACAGCTTACAAAATCTAAATCAGGTGCTGGTTCGTATAGAATTCCGTTTGGCCCATTTTTAATTGTTGCGGCAATCATCGTACAGCTATTTGGTACTGTAATCTTTGATTGGTATACGGCGCAGTTTTTATAGTGTTTAACACTTATGCTTATGCTATAATTTTGACATGAAACGCATGCCTGCGGCGGGCTATACAATTATAGAGGTCATGTTCTTTTTGCTGATATCGTCGGCATTACTAGGATCGGCTATGCTCGCATTTACGGGTAAACAGGAAAGTATACGATTCAGTCAATCTGTTGATACATTTGAATTAAAGCTAAAAGATACTTTAAACGATGTCTCAACAGGCTATTTTCCTTCGGCAGGTGACTTTACGTGCGAGCAAACAGGCAGTACGCTTTACTGGAATACAACGCCTTCGGAACAAGGCACAAACAAGGGCTGTGTATTTATTGGTAAGGCGTTTGAATTTAATATGAATTCACCAAGGTACACAGCGTACACGATGGTAGGTAGAGAGGGCGCTACAAACTTGTCAGAAGCTGGTATCCATTTGTTAGGTCGGGACGGTAACCCTGGTATTGCCAATGAGTACACAATCGATGCCGAACTGACACCAAGTCGAATCGTTAGCTTATCTGATTCAGGCCGTAACGTAGTTGGGCTTGCGTTAATATCCGACTTTAGTCAAACATCATCAGTGGATAACACGGTTACTGGAAATGCAGCGCGCGTAACAGTTTATGAGATTCTTGATAACTTTGGTCCGGGCGGATCTATGCAGCCTGCCACTAATGGTGTGGTATTCTGTATGCAACAAGGGGGGCTAAACGGTCGTAGGGCATCACTAACACTTGGCGCTAACGGTCGACAGCTTAGTACAGAAACAAGAGTAGATGACGAGGTATCACCACAATGTTAGGACTTAAGCGAATTCGAAGTCAAAGAGGCGACACAATCATGGAGGTTATGATTGCGGTTGCCGTATTGAGCTTTATATTAACCGCCTCTTTTGTGGTATCAAACAAAAGCTCACAAGCTACTCGTCAATCTGTTGAGCGAAGCGAGGCTTTCAAGCATTCCGAAACAAAGCTCGAACAACTTAAAACCTTTATATCTCAGTCTGCTACGCCGGCACTGCCAGCTGACGGTACTAGTTTTTGTATAAAGAATGATGGCACGCCAACGCCAGCTATTGTTGGTGATGCAAAGAACTTTGCTACCTACGACTCAAACCCAGCTTTGAGCGACTGTAAGCAGGATAATCGTTACTACAGCTACGTTCAACGAACAGGTAATACGTTCACTGTCTATACCCGTTGGGAGGCCGCGACTGGTAACGGAATTGATGAATCCTCGATGGTTCATCGTATTTATCCAGACCTTGCCTCACAGAATCCTAATCAAGGCACCGTTACCGTCGGCTGTGCGGCCGGCTCGGGTTCTATGAACCCGCCAGGTGCTTATTTTAACGCTGTAGGCGGTTGTGTACCATGCCCAGCTGGTTACTATAGCCCAGGTGGTTACTTCCCAGGGCCGTGTACGCCAATTCCGCCTAAAGTTTATTTATCAATGCAGGTGCTTAACCTTGATCCAGGTAACGTAAAGAAGTCATGCTCCAGTACGTCTTATGGGTCTTTGGCAGGTATTGCAACAAGACTCTCGGGTGGTGGAAACTTTACGGCATCAACGGGAACAGACTCACGGGCTTTATTCGATAACTTGGCAGTAAATACTACATATAATGCTTCATACACAATGCCAGCAGGTTATGAATCTTGTGGAGCTACGACAACATCTGTTACGACTCGCGGTCTGGATACACAGGAAAACATTGCGCTCAAAATTCGAAAGCAAGCGCAACCGACCGTAGTGGTAAATGTTAAGAAAATTCGCCCAGCCGCGGGCAATAACACCCCTGATTGTTCTAGTGGAGACCGCGAAAATCGTTCTGGTATCAATACTCAACTGTATCGAGCAGGTTACAATACTAGTAAAACAACTGATGGTAGCTCAAATGCTACGTATAACGACCTACAGCCATCTGTGCCGTATACAGCAACAGCTAGTGCGCCTGCAGGCCATCAACTCTGTGGAGCATCGTCAGTTACCACTGGCGGGTATGACTCGATAACAACAGTTAACTTGGCCGTGCGACCGGTTTGCTACACGACACATCATTATGACTGGCAGCAAGAGCCGGTCCCAGAGTCTTATTATGCAGATCACGTTGGCTGGAATAGCTACTGGATCAAAGGAGCCCGTCGCGGAGATAAAGATGGCTACTATGGCAACTCTCTCGGAACAGGTGAGGGTGTATATGTTGTAGGCGGTCAGTATACTTGGTTGGTATTTTATGGAGTTAGTAATATCTACCCAGGATATAACTGGTACAACGCATGGGATGCTGTCTGGCACTCAGACCCAGTCTATGGTGCGCCATATTATCACCAGTATAGGTGGGTTGATCGTGGCTACGACTATAACGTCTGTCCATCATAAGGATTAAATAAAAATGGGGCGAGTGGCCCCTTTTTTATATGGTTGAAGTAAGCTGTTACTTTTCGACCGAAGTTACTTCCAAGGTGAACATTGAAGTAGATCCGTTCTTTGTCTCAACAATTTTGCCCGATACCGTGACGGCGCTCGGGTCTTTAGGCTTTTCGCTAGATTGTGATGTGGCTGCAGCGTAATCTTTAGGATTTAGATTTGACTTGCCAAAATCTAGCGGGAGTCCGACAGGACGTTCGCCATCTTGTCCAACTAAGCTATATTTACCTTCTTGTGTCTGAGTTACGATACCTTTAACTTTAACGTCCTTACCGACAAACTTAAAGGCTTGGGCTGATATGTCGCTTGGGCTTAAGACACCGGCAGGGAGTGTTGTGTCGGTGCTAGCGGTTGGCACATCTTTAAATTCTGGTTTCTCAGGCTCTTTGCCGAGCGAAGCTACTTCTGTATTTGCAGATGAAGATTTATCAGATGAGCGAGTCAGGACATAGGTGCCAGCTCCACCGATAACTCCACCAAGTACAACCGCACCGAGCACGATTATTACTGACTTTGAAGGTTTTTTGACCATAATTATTGTTCTCTAGGTTACCTTATTAAATAGTTCTTATGCTATTTTAACACAATAATAGGTACAGCTGTTTTGATTGGATTGCTATTTCCTACGTAATAATTTACAGTAGTAATAATGCTTACGCCTAGAGGGTGGGGAGAATGACGATTTCTAATAAAAACCAAGAGAAAGGGTTTACATTAATCGAGCTAATGATGGCTACGGCTGTTTTTAGCGTCGTAATGTTAATTGTTACAACTGGTATTATTCGCATTGGTCAAATCTACTACCGTAATATCACCCAAAATCGTACCAGCGAAGCTACGCGCGTTATTTCAGAGGAGATTGTTCGCTCAATTCAGTTTGCTAAAGGCAACAGACGCGCAGGAGCGGATCCGGCAACGCAGTTTTGTATTGGCGACACTCGTTATACCTACAATATAAATCAGAAAGTTACTGGGGGGACGCCTGGTCTTATATCTGAGCGGATTAGCCCAAGCGATGCCTGTTCTTCGGCTGCTAGTATCAATACTCAAGAACTGTTAGGTGAAAACATGCGCTTGCTAGCCTTCGACGTTAATCCAGTCGATGCTGCTGAGAGAACATGGCGCGTTAACGTTCGGGTTGCTTACGGGGATGATGATCTATTGAGTCACTATAACGACAACGGCACGCCCGTTAACCCTGCTAGCGTTAATACCGATGCAGCAAACGCCGACTGTAAGAGCGGTATTGCTGGTGGGTCATTTTGCGCGACAGCTCGGCTAGACACAACTGTTAAAAAGAGGTTAAACTAAACATAATTATTATGAGAAGCAATATGAAGCCAATTAAGTCAGATGAGCGTGGTGTAGTAGCAATTATCGTGGCTGTACTTCTAATGACCGTACTGTCATTAATTGTATTGGCTACCTCTCAAAATTCAACTCGTGAACAGCGTGAGACAATCGACCGCCAGTTAAGCGATCAGGCATTCTATAATGCAGAGACGGGTATTAATGACGTTGCTAATTACTTATATACAACTCGCAATGATCCGAGTGTACCTACATTTAAAGATACGTGTGCTGACGTACCAGCTCTATCTCGCGATATTGACGGAGCAGGCGGCCCCAACAAGTACACCTGTGTTCAATATGATAAAGCCCCAAAAACAATCCAGTACGATAAGCTATCTACTTCTGAACCAAAAGTAGTTCCAATTTTAACCGTTAGCGACAATCCAGCACGAACAGCTACAAATCTAGTTAGCTTAACCATCAGTTGGGATGATGCAGGCAACAGAGACAATACCATTTCTGGTGCTTGTAACTTTACAGACGGCGCTACAGAATTCCCAAATAACTGTACATATGCAGGTATTCGAGCAGAAATCGTTAGTCCTGCCGAGACACGAGACTTGATTAAAGATCGAGCATTTAGCGTGTATGCACTACCAGGTACAGGAGCTCCTGCTTCAGTATCTGTTGCAGGCGTAGCTTATCCAGATTCTCAGGGTATTTATAAGGCGGCCTCATGTAACGGCGCAGCTGGTACAAGGCGCTGCTCGATTACGATAAATGACATTAATCGTAATAGCCTCGTATTAACACTTCGTTCGTTGTATCAGCCGGCAAATGTAACGATATCAGGAAGAGATTCTGCTAATAATGAACTTCGTTTTAAAGATTCTCAGGTTATGATTGACTCAACAGGACGCTCGAGCGACATACTTCGTCGAGTACAGGTGCGCATACCAGGGTCAAGCCAGTATAACTACCCAGGCTTTGCGCTTCAAACCAAAGATTCGATCTGTAAAGTCTATAACGTTATCCGCGACGATGCATCTGAGCGCGTAGAGTCGGATAATACGGCAGCTTGCCCAATAAACTAAAGTCTAATCACTCGCTTTGCGATGGAACTGTTCGTGCACCTTCTTAAGGTGTGGATCAGTTACGTGCGTGTAGATTTGAGTTGTAGCAATGTTGCTGTGGCCAAGCATGGCTTGTACGCTGCGCAAGTCGGCGCCGTTCATCAGTAGGTCAGTAGCAAACGAATGCCGGAGGGTGTGAGGGCTAACATGTTTAGTAATACCGGCCATTAGCGCGTACTTGGCAACCATTCGTTGCACGCTGCGCGCGGTTAGGCGTAAAAAATTACCGCTGGTGTCGGCTTGTCGGTGTCCACCAACACGCGCAAACAGGGCAGGGCTGCTGTCTTGTCGTGCCTCTAAATATAGCGAGACCCATTTGGCGGCTTCGGGACTAATAAAGATCGGTCGATCCTTTTGGCCCTTACCACGTACCATAAACTCGAGACGCTTCAAGTTAATATGATCTTTGTTAAGTCCAACTAGTTCTGATACACGCAAACCGCTCGAAAAGAGCAATTCAATAATCGCACGGTCGCGTAAACCAGCAACTTCGTCGAGGTCTGGCTGTGCAAGCAGCCGGTGAACCTCCTCTTCATTTAAAAAGGTGACCTGACCGCGCTTAGTGCGGGCAAGTTCAATTTTGTCGGCTGCCATGGCAGGGATGTCGCGCTTAGCGCAATACTTTAGAAAACTGCGGAGTGCAATCAAATGATAATTTTGGGTGGTCTTACCAAGTTCGTCGCTTGTATTTGTGCCGAGTCGATTGAGCCAGAGACGCCACTTACGTATCAACTCAGGAGTAATTTCTTCTACTGTTATATCACCGGCAAAGTCGGCAAGACGACGTAGGTAATGGTCGTAATTGGCGATAGTTTTTTGAGAACGGTTTTGTTCAATTTCGAGATACTCTAAAAAGTCGGTTAGTAAGGTCTGAAAGCGCATACGTTTATTGTACGACATTTACCCCGTTAATCGCATACATAATTACAATGACCACAGGTTATCTAATCTGTTAGAATAGAGGGTATTGTAAAAAAGGAAGAACATGGAACGAACACTTATCATTCTTAAGCCTGACACGGTACAACGTGGAATTGTTGGAGAAATTTTGACTCGCTTT
>JALQXV010000029.1 GCA_023263015.1 Candidatus Saccharimonadia bacterium | reverse complement strand
AATTGCTGCTCGCTCCGCGCCCTGACGCACCATATAGTTACTGGAATGAATATCTGGCATAGGGCGACGACGTCCGAACAAAGTTTCCACGTAGCCCTGATCACGTGCTGTCACCTTGAGGTTATTCATGTATTCAAGAATTGGCTTGCGCAGTTCGAAGTAGCGGTCAATAAACTGCTTGGCAGCCATGAACGTCATACCAGTTGCCGCGCTTAAGCCGTGCGGGCTCATGCCATACAAGACACCAAAGTTAATTACCTTAGCATCACGACGCATTTGCTTCGTAATATCTTCTGGCTCACGACCATATACCTGTGCGGCTGTTGCCGTGTGTACGTCAACATCACGATTGAACATGTCGATCAGTTCTTGATCTTCTGCCAAGACAGCTGCTAACCGTAGTTCAAACTGACTATAATCTGCACTAACAAGTGTAAATCCAGGCTTTGTTACAAAGGCTGTACGGATATGATTACCAAGTTCGGTACGAACAGGAATGTTTTGTAAGTTTGGGTCGTTCGAGCTTAAGCGACCAGTCTGCGCAACAGTTAGGCTATATGTCGTATGTAAGCGCCCTTCAGAATCTACCTGTTTTGGAAGTGTTTCAACATATGTACTCATTAACTTTGTAACTTCACGGTACTGAGTAATTAAATTGATAATTGGGTGAGCAGCCCGCAGTTTATCGAGTTCTGTAGCCGCTGTGCTGTAGCCTGTCTTGCCCTTTTTTACGCCTTGGGTTGGTAGCGCCAACTTCTCAAATAGTATTACTGCCAACTGAGCTGGGCTGCCAATATTAAACTCTTGATCGGCATGACCATAAATTTGTTGCTCAAGGTCACTAATTGTGTCACGCAGTTGTTCAGCGAACTCAGCAAGGTAATTGCTGTTGAGCAAAATACCCCTGTGCTCCATCGCCGCCAAAACTGGGATAACAGGCCATTCTATATCCTTGGCCAATGTTTCAAGTTTAGGAATTTTAGCTATTGCCTCTGATTGCTGTTTGTAGAGTGTCCAGACGACCGCTGCAATATTTGCTGCCCGCTCGGCATACTCATCTGGGCTGATCCCCTCCAGATCTGCTCCTTCGTAACCTAAATCGGCTCGAGCAAGTTCAGTTAGGGTTTGCTCTCGTCGTAGACTATTCAACAAAAAACTACCTACTAGAACGTCATACCCAATTTCTCCAACCTCAGCCTTACTCTCGAGTACTACTTTAATTGAAGACTTTAGATCATAGCCCACAAGGTGTAAATGTTTGATTGATTCAAAAAATGTTCGCAGCTTTTCGAGTGAAATCTGTTTGCAGTCAACCAAATATAGTG
Source organism: Candidatus Saccharimonadia bacterium (assembly GCA_023263015.1). Lineage (GTDB taxonomy): Bacteria > Patescibacteriota > Saccharimonadia > Saccharimonadales > 2-12-FULL-41-12 > JALQXV01. The sequence continues at coordinate 2,928 of JALQXV010000029.1, read as the reverse complement.
CAGTATCTTTAAAGGAAATAATGAGATACTTGGGGTCTCGTCCGTGCTTACCTTTACAGTATGCTTGGAATACAAATTCACCCGATTTTGGAATTGGAACCTCTTTAAGTTCATCCCATGTGCGTACAAGGGTGAGCTTGGCTTTTTTAAGCGTGATGTCATCCGACGCAGCCTGCTCTTCTTCTGATAACTGCATAACGTCTGGGAGCTGCCGTACTAAGCTCCTGAATTCAAGTGATTGCAGCTTGTCGTGTAGCGCTTTGGCGTCAATATGCTTAGAATCCATTGCATCAAGATCGAGCTCAATTGGTGCATCGCACCAGATTTTTCCGAGCTCTCGTGTCATGTACGCCGAATCCTTGCCCTCAACCAGCTTCTTGTGCGTGGCACCACTGATCAAATCAATGTTTTCGTAAATACCGTCCAGCGTCTTATGGTCTTGTAGCAGCTTAATAGCGCCCTTTTCTCCAATACCTGGAACCCCTGGTAAATTATCGCTCGAATCACCCTTGAGTGCCTTAAGGTCGACAAACTGCTCAACCTCAATACTGTACTTTTCTTCGAAGGTTTCTGGGCTGTATAGCTCGATATTGCTAAAGCCTTTTTTCAAAGCATACATATGTGTCAGTGGCCCAATAAGCTGTAGCATATCAAGATCGCTACTAATCAACATCACTTCGATATCTTGCTCATTTGCTTGCTTAGATAAGGTGCCTAAAATATCATCCGCCTCGTAATTGTCGACTTCGTAAAGTGGCCAATTAAAAGCCTGCAGTAAGTCGTGAAGAATAGGAATTTGTTCGTAAAAGTCTGGAGGTGGAGCTTTTCGACCGGCCTTGTACTCAGGATAGATTTCCTTGCGACGGGCCGTACTAGTGCCCTTTTTATCCCAAGCTACACAAACATAGTCTGGGCTAAACCGTTTAATAAGCTCTAGACCAAGCACGGCAAAGCCGTAAACACCGCCGGTTGGTCGACCGTCTTTAGTGCTCAAGTATGGCATAGCGTAGTAGCCACGATAGAACACCGAGTTACCATCGATAATTGCTAGTTTCTTGCGTGCTTTCGGTGATGCTTCTGCCATATTCACAGTATACCGTGAAATCTGATTTGTATCTTCTTACGGTTAAGCGGTACGTAGCTGGGCGTGCAGTAACTGTATCCGCTGCAAGCGCAGCACGTGACCGATCTGTGAGGCTACCTGCGGAATCGGCACAACCTGCGGCACCGGCATCTCAACTTGATCAACTGGTACTGCCGGAGGCATAGCTTCGTGAACTGGCGTTCGTGCCGTGCCCGCTAATCGCTGTGGGTGAACACTATGCCGCCATGTTGCCTGCTTAAAACCTGGATCGCGGTTACGATGCTCAGCTCGGTTTGGGTTATGCCCATTTCTCATACTTTTTGTGTCTCCACTTAGCCTTGATACCCTAAAAGTACCAAACAGTATTCATGATTAGCAATAAATTAACAATTAATACAACGACAACTATGGGATCTGTTTTTGAAAATGTTGATAGTCGACTCTTCCACTAGATTGTGGCCACTCGCCGCCCCATTCCCATCCAAAACCCTGCATAAGTTTTACTAACGGATGATTAGCAGTTAGCGTCCCCTGCTCAAGAGAATCATATACTGCTCCTTGAGGCTTAATAAGTGTCTGATCGCCTAGGTAACGTATATAAGGGTTCTGCATTGGATTAATGTCAAAAGCCAAGCCTTTTGCATGTGCCGATGGATTATTTAAGCCCGCTATCAGCCGGTAGTTAAAGCCCGATGACACATTTTCAGCCATCAGTCGCTCATCATCCCACCCATATTCTGCGGCAGGAACGACTTTCGCGATCGGGAATGATAGCTCAATTGCACGCGCAAAAAAAGCTTCTACTTCAGGCATAAGTGTTTGAGCAATAGCAATCTGACCAACATGCAATTTGGAGTCAAAGCTTATGTACGATACTTCCATAACCCCTATGTTGCTCAGTATATCCTCTGGACACCTTGAAGCAGGATTTTGCCGTAATACTTGGCCTACCTCTAGACGACAATCGATAATACTACTCACTGGTTTTTGGTAGGTACGTTAAATATAAATCTCTAGTATCACCAAATTTTGCACTAAATTGATGCGAACTGTGTCGACCATTAGTGTCTCCAGGGTCGATAATCCCTTCTGTATTAAAATTTGCCGCGGGAATGCCAAGGTTTTGCATTGCAGTTACAATATCGTCAATGATCATTCCTCGTGTATCAGCCTCCCAAGTGTCAGATTCAATAACAGGATCACTCTCACGCCAATTAGGATTACTTACATTTTTGACGTAACCAGCAGCGTACCACCCGGGCAGATGGGCCTCCATTTTCTCACGACTATCAAAATGTTTAGTAAAGTTGTGACCTTTAATTGCGGCTGTTAATCGGATTGTAAAACCTTGGGGGTCTGCATTGTAATGTTTAAGAGCTGACCCAATCGCATACTCAGTAAAACTTACTTTACGTCCATCAAATTCAAATGGATAGTCAGTTTCACCAAACATATTGGTTCGCGTGCCATGCTCAAAGCCAATAACAGTCTCCCCTGTAGAATCGGTAAACTCAAAGTTTAAATCAGCACAGTCCGCAAGACGCCTCCCAAGAGCCCTTTCTTCACTTTTACGTGCAAAGAACGCATTAAATCCAGCTATTTCTCGCCATCCATACGGGTTGCTGTTTACCTGTTCATCATCTAGTCTGTCTGCAAAACCTATTTCATTTGCAGTAACACCAACCATCAGCAGTTCACTCTGGTCAATGCCTAGTTCTTGCAGAGAGCGTAATAAGTTTGCATCCGCGCATGACCGATTCTCTAGTGCTTTTTGTACTGTACCATGGGCATCTGAGTCTACTTCAACTGACTCCCAATCTGGGCGCAACTGACATGCCTGCTTG
>JALQXV010000046.1 GCA_023263015.1 Candidatus Saccharimonadia bacterium | reverse complement strand
TTCACCATCTTCAACAAATGACATCTCAAGGTCGAGCTGGTAAAACTCGCCGTACAAACGATCGGCTCGCGGGTCTTCATCACGGAAACAGGCTGCAAGCTGATAGTAACGATGAACGCCACCGACCATAAGTAGTTGCTTAAACTGCTGAGGTGCCTGCGGAAGTGCATAGAACTTGCCTGGATGCATGCGAGCCGGAATCAAGAAGTCGCGGGCGCCTTCTGGGCTTGAGTTGGCAATAATTGGAGTGGTAACTTCTGTGAAGTCATTCTTCTCCATATAAGCGCGCATAATTTTGTACATTTCTGCTCGCTTTTGCAACATGCGCTGCATTTTTTCACCACGCAGGTCTAAATAACGATACTTTAGGCGCTGATCTTCTCCAGATTGCGCCTCGCCGTGCACTTGAATTGGCAATGGTTCCGAACGGTTTAGGATCTCGAGTTCCTCTGCCACGATCTCAATTGTGCCAGTCGCCAAGTTAGGATTTTTTAAGCCTTCCTCACGTTCCTTAACAGTGCCAACAACTTTGATGACAAACTCATCACGCAGCTGTTCTGCAACCGCAAATGCTTCGGCTTTTTCTGGCTGAATAACGATTTGAGCAACACCCGTATAGTCACGAACATCGATAAAAATAAGCCCGCCATGGTCTCGTCGACTATGCACCCAACCTTTAACTGTTACTTGTTCTGAAATTTTTTGTGTTAATTCTGCATTTAATATGCGCATACATGCTCCTTGTCTAGTGTTTGTATGCTCTAATGGACCTTATCACCGCCCGCAACGCATTATGTGCGGGACGTATTGGTCCGTGAATTCATATTTGTGTACAACATTTAATGCAGATTATACCATCATTAACAGATAAAAACGAGCTGGGTTCGGGTCTTGTAGTTTTATATGTAAAATCAAACTTAATTAATATTTTATATAAGTTGCAGTTTACACTGTTTTTAAATGTGTTGATCCTGACGTTCGCGCTTGTCAATCTCTGCTTCACCAGCAGCAACCGCTCGCATGTCGTCGTATCGATCAAACTCGTCAACAATTTTCCGGCCGAGCACTTGTTCAATGACATCTTCGATCGTGATAATACCAACCACCTCTTCGAATTCGTTCACGACAATAAACAAATGGTGTTTTGTACTCATGAATGCCCTAAAGACATGTTCTAGAGGGGCGGATGCATTCACGTAGTACACGCTCTTATTCATGACATTACCTACAATGCCAAATGTGCGCTGCTTTTCTACCAAATCACGAAGGTATAGCGTGCCGACAATCTTGTCTTCTTCGTCACGGACCGGAAACCTCGAGAAGCCGCTCTCGTGTAATTCATTTAGTAAAATTGGGCCAATCGAGTCATCGGTTTTTACAAAGTGTACGGTTCGATTTGGAACCATGTAGTCTAAAACTTTCTTCTCGCCAAATACCAAAGCATGCGCAGCGATATCTAGTTCGGTTGTTTCAATTCGGTTAGTTGCAACCACCTTTTGTGTTTGAAGCAGGTCAATCAGATCTTCTTTGTCGTATAGACCAGTGTGGATAGTTATTGGGCGGTACTTTCTGAAAATTCTGGCAAAAAAGTTAGTAGCCGGTCGAATTTTAACCAAAAATTTGGCAAGATACGGGCTTACCTTAAACGCAACCTTACGAAAAGGCTTTGGTGCATGTTTTGGTAGGACATGAATAACAAGGACTATTAATAAGCTGGCCAGTACTGCTGCAGTAAAAATTGGCAGACTATCTGCAAGCAGCACTACAATAAACGCACTACCAACAATGGAAATACTTAAAAGAAAGAAATCACCCGTTAGTCCGTGACGGGACACCTCGTGAATAATACGTGCAAACTGATCACCCTTATTTGCCCGCCGCTTTAGCTCCTTAACAGGTACTGCACCATAGACTGAACGCAACGACGCAGCTAGAAGCGTTATCACCAATAGTATAGTTAAAACAATTGGTACAACCATATGCTTAAATAGTACTCCAAAAATGCTATTATGGTAGAAGAAATTATCTGAGAGGGAGTATGAATAAACAATTTTTTGCAGTAATTGTAGTTATTATTTTAGCGTTCGTAGGTGTTATTGCACTAACCGGAAAGAAAGACAATAACGGAGGCAGCGGAAACTCACAAGCCGCACAAGCCAGCAATCACGTAGTAGGTAAAACCGACAGCAAGGTATCACTCGTTGAATATGGAGACTTCCAATGCCCAGCATGTAAGAGTTACTACCCACTTGTTAAACAAATCAAGGAAACATACGGCGATCGTATTTCCTTCCAGTTCCGTAACTATCCACTAACACAAATCCATCCTAACGCATTCCTAGGCTCTCGTGCCGCTGAAGCTGCTGGTAAACAGGGTAAGTTCTTTGAAATGCACGACCTGCTATACGAAAACCAAGATTCATGGTCGAGCGCTTCTAGCCCAAATAGCATTTTAGAAGGCTACGCCCAGCAACTTAGTTTGAACATGGATCAGTTTAAAACTGACTTCTCAAGCGCTGCAGTTGCTGACACTATCAATGCAGATACTCGTGCAGGTCAAGCACTTGGCGCTAACTCAACCCCTACCTTTGTGCTGAACGGCAAAAAGATCGACAAGAACCCAACCAACATCGATGACTTCAATAAGCTCATCGACGAAGCACTCGCCCAAAATCAATAGAACTAGTTTGTGTTATAATTTGCTTGTAAACATAAGCAAAAACACAAATTAAATGCACGGCGAATCAATTTTTGGAGAACTCAGTTTAATTATCGTAGTTACAGCTGCGGTATCAATTTTGATGCGCGTCATTCGCCAGCCTTTAATCCTTGGGTATATTATTGCCGGTCTTATTGTTGGACCATCCGCTCTTGACCTAATTCATTCCACAGAGCTATTCGAGGCATTTTCAAGCCTTGGTATTGCACTGCTCTTGTTCATCATCGGGCTTGGCATGAATATTGATGAGCTCCGCAAGATGGGTAAGCCAGTATTACTGATCGCGTTCTCCTCCCTCCTAGGCATAACGGTTCTGGGGTTTGCGGCAGGTGCCGCGATGGGATTTGGCAAAACCGAGGCTTTCATAACCGGCCTAGCTCTCTTCTTCAGTAGTACGATTATCATTATTAAGGTTCTTTCAGACAAGAAAGAGCAAAATCGGTTACATGGTCAAATTGCAATTGGTGTAATTCTTGTTGAAGATATTATTGCCACACTTGCACTACTATTTATTGTTGCTGGCAAAGACGGTGGAATTGATATCCAGCAAATTGGCTTACTTGTGGCAAAAGCAGCCCTCCTCCTTGGTTTCCTAGCAGTATGTAGTCGAACTATCTTGCCACGAGTGTCGCGCTATATGGCTAAAACGCAAGAGTTACTTTTCTTGTCGGCAATCGCTTGGGGCTTTGGTATTGCAACGCTATTTGAAATAGCCGGTTTCTCAATTGAAGTTGGAGCCTTATTTGGCGGTGTTGCACTTGCCTCATCTCCTTATGTGCAAGAAATCGCGGCTCGACTTAAGCCACTCCGAGACTTCTTTATTGTGCTGTTCTTTATTACGCTTGGTGAAAGCTTGGATCTTACCAATATCTCGGCCACTATCTGGCCAGCGATTTTGCTCTCTTTGATCGTATTAATCTTTAAGCCACTCATCGTCACAACATCGATGGGTCTGCTTGGTTATACCAGACGAATTAGCTTTAAGGCCGCTGTTAACTTGTCACAGGTAAGTGAATTCTCAATTATTCTGGTTGTCCTAGCTGTGAGCGAAAAGATGGTGCGCCCTGAGCTCGGCGGCATTATTACTCTAGTCGCAATTATCACAATTGCTGTCTCTACCTTCTTTACGCATTACGACGAAGCACTCCTTAAACAGTTCGGTAAAATTAAATTTAGAATGTTCGAAAAAGAAGCTACGTTTAAAGAGCACCGTGGCAAACGACCGTATCAACTCGTGCTTTTTGGATACCATCATGGTGGTCATGAATTCATTCGTGCCTTTAAAGATATGCGTAAACGTTTCTTGGTCGTTGACTATGATCCGGACGTAATCGATATCTTAGAGCACCAAAAAATAGATTTTCTATATGGCGACGCAACCGACCTTGAGCTACTGCACGAGGCAGGTGTCGATAAAGCTAAAATGATCGTTTCTACAATTAATGAACACCAGACAAATCTATTCCTTGTGCAGTTAATAGAAAAGATGAATCCTGACGCCGCGGTAATTTGTCATGCGGACAACATCAAACAAGCCACGGAGCTGTACGATGCTGGAGCGAGTTACGTTATGATCCCTCACCATATTGGTAGCGAACGAATGAGTGCCTTTATTAAGCGTAACGGCATAAGCAAGGGCGAGTTTAAGCGATACCGTCAAAAGCACCTTGCATTCCTAGAGGCACACCTTTCTGGCCCACTCGGTTAGCTATAAAGCTAAAGCTAGCAGAATAATAATACCGAGTACTATTCGGTAATACGCAAAGATCTTGAAGTCGTTTCTAGATAGATAGCGTAGCAACCATCGAATAACTAACAGTGACGTAATAAAGGCCGCCACAGTGCCGGCGATAAGAGCAGGTGCCCCGCCGCTTACTGTATCAAGTTCGTCCATCCCCTTAACTAGTTGGTATGTACCGGCCATCAGTAAAATTGGGATACTAAGGTAAAACGAAAACGCTGCAGCAGTAACGCGGTCAAGGCCCGTAAGTAAACCTCCCATAATTGTAGCTCCTGATCTTGAAACACCTGGAATAAGTGCCAAAATTTGGAAAGCTCCTACTTTCGCAGCTTGTGATATAGTCAGTTTGCCAAGTCGAGGCTCCTCGGTATCGTTCTTAGGCGCCCTATGGTAGGTCTCAATAAGCCAAATCGCAATACCCCCGAGTATAAGCGCAATAGCAACTGTTAACGAAACAGCGTAAACCTCTAGTTTGTCCTTAAATAAAAATCCAGCCAAGCCAGCAGGCACCGTGGCAACAATCCATGCAATCCAAAAACGCACTGTTGCCTCGTCTCGTTGAAGCAGCTTAACGACCCTACTAATTAGATCGTTTCGGTAGTGCCAAATGACCGCTGCAATAGAGCCCATTTGAATTACAACGGTAAAAATTTTAGCGGTATCACGGTAACCAACGAGCTGCTGAGCTACAATTAAGTGGCCAGTGCTAGAGATTGGCAAGAATTCCGCAAAACCCTCAAGTACGCCGAGCAATATCGCCTGAAGAATATCCATTACAATTATTATAGTACATGACGGTACGCCCAGTCCTGTAATGGGAGCTCACTGCAACGTATTGGGTCTTGGACTGTGCCATTAAATACTTCAGTTATTTCTGTTGTTTCACATGGTATTCCGCTCGGCCTGTAGTAGTCAAGAAAGTATAAATACCCCACAACTAGTAGTACGATACCTGCCAGTATCCAGATTGAGCCAATAAAACGATTCGACATACTAGACCCGTTTTTTTAGTTCGCTTAATCTTGGCACAAATGAACTAGCCGCACCATCCAAGCCCAATACCTTAAGCGCACCTACTAAAACATACAGCTCATCAATAGCAGCTTCGTTTGGCTCGGAGTCTTCACATTGCTTAAACTTATAATCTATTTTTTCAACTAGCCACTTCTCTTCACTGGCTTTAACAGATGTGGTCTGAATCTTCAGCGGTTCTTCTGATTGCTGTACCACTTCGAGCGAGCGAGCCGAACGACCTTGCTTACGCAGTAGCCCACGCTGAATTAAGCTTGTAACATGCAGAGACACCGTGGCAACTGAATTATAGTTACAGCCGACCATTATTTCGCGGTAACTCGGTCCAAAGCCTTTCTGGCGAATAAATTCATCAATAAATGCCAGTACTTCTCGCTGCTTTTTTGTTGGTCGAGCATACTTCATTTACGAGTCCTGTACGCGTGCGGTGAGCGTTCGTGATGCGCAAAAATTTTAAATGGATTGCCATAATGGTGCGGTTTATGAGTACTCTTACTGACTTTGTCTGGGAAAATGTAAAACTTGTACCAGAAGTAATTCCAAACTGTAAAGAATGCAGACGCTACAAACTGTCCAATTTCCGGCTTAATCCCAACATTATTCAGACCAAGGAGTATCAAGTAATTAAGCAGAAACGCATTTAAACCAGTGTAAATTACATAGCGTAGTGCAGTATCACCAATTTCTTGCTTTTTATTACCAGAAAATACCCAGTAGCGTGACAATAAAAAGTTAATCGTAATACCAACACCGTTGCCAACCAAGTTCGCCCAGAACAGTCCAATGTGATTGTCCAGCAGCACAATTAGTATGTAGCCACTCCAAAACCAAGCACCACCGGTAACCATATACTCGGCGAATCGTTTGAGCTCGTTCTTTTTTGGTTTTTTTGATCTTCGTTTAGGCATTTTATTATCCTTGTGCTTTAGTATAACACCTGTGGTGATACAATAAGAGCACGCTATGAAAAATAACGCCTCGCTCGTTTACTCGCTATTCCTGATAGTCGGAGACTTTCTGGCACTTACGGCTGCCTTTACGAGCGCATACATCCTACGCGTTAAGATCGATGATCGACCATTAATCCAGCAAATCCCTGCCGAAACCTATCTGTACGCCTTTTTAGCAGTTCTGCCACTCTGGATCGCAGTTCATGCCTTTATTGGACTCTACCACCGCAACACCTACCAGAATCGATTTCGTGAATTTGGACGCCTAATCGTTGGCTCATTCCTCGGTATTTTAGTAGTTATCGGCTATGACTTTGTTTCGGAACAAGAGTTATTCCCTGCTCGACTAGTTGTTGTGTATGCACTCCTCCTTGGCTTTAGCTATTTACTACTATTTAGAAGTGTGGCACGACTAGTCCGTTCAATTATGTTCACTTTTGGTAGCGGTGTAACAAACGTATTAATTGTAGGTGGCGATAGCGTTGCTCGTAGTGGCCTATTTACAGTTCTAGAAGACACAAAGCACTCTGGGCATAAAGTTGTAGGCGTAGTCGGCAAGACCAATAAGTTCCAAGAGTTCAGCGATTTTGATGATGCGCTTAACGGCTTACAGAATACGACGATCCATACCATTATCCAGACAGAGTTATATCGTAATGGTGAAAAGAATGATGCCATTATGAACTATGCCCAAAACCAGCATATAAGTTACCGCTTTATACCTGGGAATAGCGAGCTATTTATTGGCAATATTGAGGTTGAGCTGTTTCGCGGAACGCCAGTTGTTACTGTGCACCAAACCGCGTTAGTAGGCTGGGGCCGTGTTTTTAAACGGACGTTTGATATATTTGCCGCGCTGTTCTTGCTCACTTTGGCTAGCCCAATACTATTATTAGTGAGTCTTGTTATGAAATTATTAAGCCCACGCGAAAAAGTAATCTTCTCACAAGTTCGACTTACCCAATTTGATCGTCCATTTAAAGTTTATAAATTCCGCAGCCAATACCAAAAATTTGATGGCACAACTCCCGAAGAAGCTTTTACCTTAATTGGCAAGCCTGAGCTTGCAGTGAAGTATCGTGCCAACGGCGATAGCTTGCCAAATGATCCTCGCATTACTCCAATCGGTGCATTCCTGCGCAGCTCAAGCATTGATGAACTTCCTCAGCTATTCAACGTCCTTAAAGGAGATATTAGTCTAATAGGCCCCCGTGCGCTTATTCCTGAAGAGTTAAAGAACTACCGCTACAAACATCACTTGCTGAGCGTACGTTCTGGATT
>JALQXV010000043.1 GCA_023263015.1 Candidatus Saccharimonadia bacterium | reverse complement strand
GAAGCCTGAACCATACAAAGGTAAAGGTATTAAATACGCTGACGAACGAATTATTCGCAAGTCAGGTAAGTCAGGTAAGGATAAATAACGATGAATCGTCTCGTATCTAAAGCAAAGAACAGCTTCCGTCGCGCAAATCGTGTTCGCACCGTAGTACGTGGTACTAGCGAACGTCCACGCTTGACTGTTCACATCAGTAATTTACATGTATCAGCTCAAATTATTGACGATACTACTCACAAAACTCTTGTCAGTGCCAGCACTGTTAAGACTAAGACTACCGGAACTCGTACCGAACAAGCTGCTGCTATCGGTGCCGAAATTGCTAAAAAAGCTAAAGCAGCTAAGATTAAAGCAGTTGCATTTGACCGCGGTCCAAAGTTGTACCACGGCCGAGTGAAGGCACTTGCCGAAGCTGCACGTAAGGAAGGATTGGATTTCTAATATGGCTGACAATAATCGACCACAAACAGGCGGTCCACGTCGTCAACGCGAAGAGCGACCTGTAGAAGAAAAACAGTTCGACGAACGCGTAATGAATATTGACCGTGTTGCTCGTGTAGTAAAAGGCGGACGCCGCTTCCGTTTCCGCGCCCTTGTTGTTGTAGGTGACAAAAAAGGTCGCGTAGGTATTGGTATCGCTAAGGGTGCAGACGTTACTGCGGCTGTTACTAAAGCTACCGAATCAGCAAAGAAAAACTTTGTAGCTCTTAAGCTTTACAAGGGTACTTTCCCGCACGAAGCTCAGGCTAAAGTTGGTGGAGCAAATATCTTGCTTATCCCAGCTGCGCCAGGTACTGGTCTGATCGCTGGTGGTGTAGTACGAACAGTTTTGGAAGTTGCTGGCGTTAGCAATGCACTTTCAAAGTCAATCGGTTCGACCAACAAAATCAACACGGCATATGCAGTCGTTGAAGCGTTGAAGCAAATGGAAACTGCCGATAAGTGGATTACTACTCACACTACTAAAGCAGCTCCAGCTAAACAAGCAAAGGCAGCTAAGTAATGAAGTTTAATGATCTATCTATTTCAGCAAACAAAAAGACCTCACGCGTAGGTCGTGGTATTTCTGCAGGCCGTGGTAAAACTGCAGGCCGTGGAACTAAAGGTCAAGGTTCACGTAAGAGTGGTGGTGTTCGTCCAGGATTTGAAGGTGGACAGATGCCACTGTATATGCGACTTCCTAAGCTGCGTGGTTTTACGTCAAAGCGAACTCCAGCTGTAAATATTTACACTGGTCAACTTGATGCAATTGGCAAAGCAACTGTCGATACAGCCGTATTAGCAGAAGCTGGTCTCATTGAGAGCCCATTTGTACGCGTTAAGCTCGTTTTAAAGGGCGAAGTAACCAAAAAGGTTACTGTTAAGCTACAGGGCGCTACAGCAGCAGCTATTGCAGCCGTAGAAAAAGCTGGCGGTTCCTTTACTGTTACAGAACAGGTTAAGCGACCAGTTACATCTTTGCGCAAGCAAGCTAAAATCGACGGTGCTAAGAAGAAATAACTAATTTCAACCAAGTATCGCAAAGACCTCGTTTCGGCGAGGTCTTTTTAGTTGCTAGCAAGCTTTGCTACACTTTTAGGTAATGACGACAGAAAATCGACCATACGTAGGAATAGGATTGTTTCTTGTTAAGGGTAACAGAATACTGTTAGGTAAACGTAAAGCGTCACATGGGATTGGCGAGTACGCGTGCCCTGGTGGCCATTTTGAATATATGGAATCAGTCGAAGAATCGATTATGCGCGAGTTCCGCGAGGAAGTAGGCGACCAAGTGCAGGTTAAGAACTTACGGTTCTTGTGTATCACAAACTTGCGTCAGTACGCTCCTAGACACTACTTAAACATTGGTATGACTGCCGAATGGGTTTCCGGAGAGCCAATGATTGGGGAGCCGGAGAAACTGGAGTCGTGGGATTGGTACGATATGGACAGTGAACTACCTGAAAACGTCTTTGGCTCGACAAAGAACTACGTTACGGCATATAAAACAGGACAAGACTACTTTACTGAGTAACTTTTACAGCATTTTCAGTCTGGTGAGCATGCTATACTAACTGCTAGCATTTTATAAAAGCTAAAGAGACTACATTGTGAATTGGAAGATCATCTGGAAGTCACTGGCAGACAGTGACATGCGTAACCGCATTTTGGCCGTACTTGGCATTTTAGTAATATTTAGAATTTTGGCTCATATCCCAATTCCAATTGGCGATACGCAAACACTACGACAAGTTTTAGACAGTCTCTTTACTTCATCTAACACTCCTCAGTTTCTGAGCTTCTTGAACGTTCTTTCTGGAGGAGCGCTGGCTAACTTCTCAATTATGCTTGTAGGTCTTGGGCCATACATTAACGCCAGCATTATTATGCAGTTGCTTACCAAGGCAATCCCTAAGCTAGAAGCTCTTAATAAAGAAGGTGAGTTTGGTCGTAAGAAGATCAACCAGATCACTCGTATGCTGACGCTACCTCTGGCTATTATCCAATCTGTTGGGGCAATTTATCTTGTTAAACAATCAGCGTCCCAAATTGCAGGTATTGGCGACATTACAGCCAATGCATCACCGGCTCAGTGGGTGTTAATGGTGGCCGCGTTAACCGGTGGTGCAATGATGCTCATGTGGCTAGGTGAACTTGTAACAGAGCAAAATATTGGTAACGGTATTTCACTTCTTATTACGGTTGGTATTGTGGCAACCTTGCCAGGTACTATTGCTGGCTTAGCGGATTCTATTTTTGGAGGTGACCAAACGTGGCGCGTCTTAGGCGTGAACTTGCCAATTAGTCAGTCTGGCTTTATGTACGCGGCTATCATTGCTGTAGCGGTGTTTATTATCACTATGATTGTTGTGCGTCTTAACGAAGCCAAACGTGAACTTACCGTGCACTATGCAAAACGCGTACAAGGTAATCGGACTTATGGTGGCGTTACAACAATGCTACCTGTAAAACTTATTACAGCCGGTGTGGTACCTATTATCTTTGCGCTCGCATTCTTGAGCGTCCCTAGCTTTGTCGGACAGTTCTTATCGACTAACTCAAGCGCCAAGCTACAAGAACTCGGTACAAACCTATTAACATGGTTCCAGACACCAACCGCGCAAACGCTTACATCAGGTGACTGGCACGCCTTTATTTACCCTGGAGCATACTTCTTGCTCGTGTTCGCGTTTACCTTCTTCTATACAAGTATCGCTTTTAACGCTAAAGACATTGCCGAGAACTTGCAGAAGCAAGGCGGATTCTTATCTGGCGTACGTTCAGGTATTCAGACCGAGAAGTACTTGTCCAAGGTTGTAATGCGCTTAACGCTATTTGGTGCATTTGCTCTAAGTTTGCTAGCCATTCTGCCTATTGCTGCAGAAGCGTTTATCTCAAATGCCAGCAACTTGGCTATCGGAGGTACGACTACACTGATCTTGGTGTCTGTAGCGCTTGAAACGCTACGTCAGGTTGAATCACGTGCGCTTATGATTACGTACAATCAATACGATGGCTCTGATTTCTTTGCCGAAGTTGAACCAAAAAAGCGACGATTTAAGCCAAGCTTTAAACGCTCTAAAAAAGAAAAATAGCATAAAAACTTCAGCGTCAAAAATGTAAAGAGTTAGTATGGTACAAAACTCTTTACAAACGTTGTAATTATCTGCTATACTTGCTATCTAGTTATATTTATGGCCAAGAACAAGGAAGTTATCGAGTTATCAGGTGTAATCACCGAAACCCTCCCAGGAACACAGTTCCGGGTTGAACTTCAGAATGGACATCAAATCATAGCTCACGTTGCCGGAAAGATGCGAAAACATTTTATTCGTATCGTACCTGGTGACAACGTTACGGTTGAGTTGACCCCTTACGATCTGACTAAGGGAAGAATCACGTATCGTAAATCATAGTTAATGCCTTCACATGGCAATCCATTAGGGTTTCTGTGTGAAGGTTTTAGCCATCAATTATATAAATTTAAGCAGTGTGTCATGCGCTACAAATACAAGGAGGCATGATCCGTATGAAAGTACGTGCAAGTGTGAAGAAGATCTCACCCGACGACAAGATTGTTCGCCGTAAGGGTCGTCTTTACGTAATTAACAAGTTAAAGCCAAAGCATAAGCAGAGGCAGGGGTAGTATGGCTCGAATTTCTGGTGTAACCATTCCTAATGAAAAGCAAGTGCAAATTGCGCTTACTTACATTTACGGTATCGGTCCTAAATTTGCTGGCGATATCTTAGCTAAAGCAAAGGTAGAGCCTACCGTTCGCGTCAAAAACTTGACTGACGACGAAGTTAGTCGCATCTCTGACATTATTGGTAACGATTATATCGTTGAAGGTGAGCTTCAGCGTGTTGTTACTGGTAACATCAAGCGACTCAAAGATATTAACGCTTACCGCGGTCTACGACACAAGTCTAACTTGCCAAGTCGTGGTCAACGAACTAAGACAAACGCCCGAACTCGTCGTGGTCGTAAGTCAACAGTCGGTGGTACAGCTAAAAAGGCACCGTCTAAGACGTAGGAAAGGAACTGATATATGGCTGAAGCAATCAAGAAGAAAAAAGCTAAGCGAACTGTATCTGCAGGTCAGGTCCACGTTTTGGCAACCTTTAACAATACAATCATTACTGTTACTGATGCTCAAGGTGGCGCGCTTGCCGCTGCGAGTGCAGGTGGCTGCGGTTTCCGTGGTAGCAAAAAGGGTACAGCATACGCTGCCCAAGTTGCTGCAGAAAAAGCAATCAATACAGCTAAGCAGCAGTATGGTCTAACTAAAGCCGATGTAGTTATCAAAGGCATTGGTCTTGGCCGTGACGCAGCAGTTCGCGTTCTCGCATCTGCAAACGTTGCTGTTGACTCAATCAAAGATGTAACTGGCGTTCCACATGGTGGATGCCGACCTAAGAAAGCACGAAGGGTTTAGTATATGGCACGAGATACACAATCTATTGTCAAAATGAGCCGTCGTGAAGGTTATGCGCTGCACCCTAAGGCTCACAAGGCTCTTGTAAAGCGTACAACTATGCCTGGCCAAGCTGCTAACGGTCGTTTCCGTAGCAAGCCAAGCCAGTACTCACTACAGCTTCGCGAAAAGCAAAAAGTAAAGCGCCTCTACGGCTTGCTTGAAAAACAGTTTAGCAACCTTATGAAGGAAGCTTCTCGTAAACAAGGTCAGTCAGGTGAAAACCTACTACAGTTCCTTGAACAGCGTGCCGATAACGCAGTTTATCGTGCAGGTTATGCAGTAAGCCGTCGTGCTGCTCGTCAATTAGTTACCCATGGACACTTCGAACTTAACGGTCGTCGTGTTGATATTCCGTCAATTCGTTTGAAAGCTGGTGACAAGCTCGTAGTTCGAGCTGGTAGCCAGAAAACTGAGTACTTCAAACAGTTGGATGAAGTTAGCCCTGCGGCTACCGACGTTCCAGCGTGGATGAAAGTCAATCGTAAAAAATTCGAACTTGAAATTACCGGTTTACCAACTCGTGAAGATGCGGAACC
>JALQXV010000072.1 GCA_023263015.1 Candidatus Saccharimonadia bacterium | reverse complement strand
TGGGCTAGATGGTCACAAGGCTGCGCTAGAAGCTGATGGTATTACAGTTTCCGATGAATATAAGATTGATGTAGACTCATTACTATGGCAACCATAAAAGAATCTCTAAAAGCCGACAAATTACTAAGCTTGTTCTTGGTGCTGTTTCTAATATTTAATGTTCTGTTTTTCTTTAGGGCGCCAATTATTAATAGTTGGTATGACTTAACGAACGTGCAAGACAAATGTCCGGCAGATACAGTAGACTCAACTGGCTTTTCAGTCAGTAACTGCGACATAACTGGGTTAAGTATGATTGATGACTTTGTACTGGGCGGGCTAGCAATTGGCGCGCTCGGCAGTGCGGTTACCGGCAGTATGCTCATAATTCGAACCGTAGAACGTAGATGGCAGAAACGAACGACCAAAAAATCCAGCCGATCATCGTAATTGTCGGCCAAACAGCTAGCGGTAAATCTGCACTTAGCATGCGAGCAGCTGAGTTATTTAATGGCGAAATAATCTGCGCTGATTCACGTACTGTTTATAAAGATATGGATTTAGGAACGGCCAAGCCAACAGTCGAGGATCGCTACCGCGTACCGCATCATGGTTTGGATCTCATTGAACCAACCGAATATTTCTCGGCCGCTGCATTTAAACGCTACGCCAACCAAGCGGTTTTAGATATTCGTTCACGTAACCACATCCCATTTATTGTTGGAGGCACTGGTTTGTACGTTGATGGCTTCGTCTATGACTTTGATTTTGCCGAACAGGCCGACCGGTCATTACGGGCTGAGCTTGAAGCATTAAGTTTAGATGACTTACAAGTCCGAGCAACCGAGCTTGGTATTACTGAAACTGACATTGATTTTAAAAATCATAGACACCTAAGCAGGGCAGTCGAACGAGGTGGCGTAACTATTTCAAGGCAACCAAAGCCGCAAAATGTTCTACTTTTAGGTATCCAGCTGGAGCGTGAAGTTTTACTCGAGCGCATTGCGCAGCGCGTGGATACAATGTTTGATAATGGTTTTACTGATGAGGTACAAAAATTGATCAATAGCTACGGAACAGATGCGCCAGGGTTGTTAGCGCCTGGTTACAAAGCTGTTTCGCAGTACCTAGCGGGGCAGATTACTCTTGATGAAGCTAAGGAGTTATTCATTCGAAGCGATAAATATCTGGCAAAGCGTCAGCTAACGTGGTTTAAGAGGAATAAAGATATTATTTGGGTTCAATCAGAAGAACAAGCTATTGAACTCATGTCAGATTTTGTTCAAGTTTGATACAATGGTCATATGATTGAACAACTCTTTGGGTCAAAAACACGTGTCAAATTATTACAGCTGTTCTACAGCAATCCTAATCGCTCATTCTATGTGCGCGAAATTACTCGCAAAATTGACGAGCAAATAAATTCGGTTCGCCGCGAGCTTTCAAATTTATTGAATGCAGGCATTATTTCTTCAGAAACAACTAACAACCGACTGTACTATGAAGTTAATAAATCGTATCAATTCTACGATCCGCTATCACAAATCTTTGGTGCGACCGACGGCGTCACAGCCGACGAAGACGGCAACGAAACAACGGCCGCACTTAAGGCATTAGGTAACGTTCACCTAGCGCTTTATACAGGTCAGTTCACGCGCGATGAAAAAAGCGGTGTCGACTTTTTGGTAGTTGGCGATATTAACCAGACTCAACTTAATAAGTATGTCAGCGAACTCGAAGCCAAAGAAGGCAAGGCAATTCGTTTTGTCATGATGGATAAAAAAGAATTTGAATATCGCATGCAAGTTAATGACCGCTTCCTGCTAACGGTGCTCGACTCTAAAATGCAGATATTGCTCGACAAGAATAATCTGCTTAGCGAAACTCCTGACATTGATGGCGTAGAAGCGCCACCAGCTCCAGAAGCTAAGACCAAAGAAGCATCCAAAACAACCAAAACCGCGAAAGGGAAGAAATAATGGAACTAGAATTTTACGGCGCTAACTGTATAAAGATCACAAACAAAAAGACAACCGTCGTAATTGATGACAATTTAGCTACTATTGGCGGTAAGAGTGTCGCAACATCAAAAGACATTGTACTAAGCACGGGCTTGGCAGAGCTGCCAGCTGAAGCGCATTTTGCTATTAACCAGCCTGGTGAGTACGAAGTCTCAGATATCTCAATTCAAGGCATTGCCGCTCGTAGCCATGTCGATGAAGATAAAGGTCAATCAGCAACCATGTACCGTTTAATTATCGATGGTGTGCGCATTGGTATTGTTGGTCACATTTTTCCTAAGCTAAATGATACTCAGCTTGAAGCGCTTGGTACGGTAGATATTCTATTTGTACCAGTTGGTGGTAACGGATATACGCTCGATGGCATAGGTGCCCAAAAGATTGTTAAGGATATTGAACCTCGCGTTGTTATCCCAACCCACTACGATGCTAAAGGCCTCTCATACGAAGTTCCGCAAACTCCACTCGATGATGCAGTTAAAGGACTCGGCATGGAAGTTTCTGAAACGCTCGACGAGATTAAGATGAAGAATTTTGAGCTTGGCGATGGCACTAAGCTTGTAGTTTTGAATCAAAAATAAGTTTATACATAAATAAAAAAACACCCTTGCTAACAGGGGTGTTTTTTAATACTAACAAGAATTATTTCTTGGCAGCAGCTGTATCGGCGGCAGTAACAAGAAGACCCTTCTTTTTAAGAGTACGAATTGCTGCAGCGCTCACCTTAAGGCGAACTTTTTTGCCGTCTACGATAACCGTTTTAGTCTGAAGATTAGGCTTCCAGACTTTTTTGGTGCGGCGAAGCGAGAAGCTCACATTGTGGCCGTACTGCTTGCCTTTACCGGTTATATCACACTTTTGCATAGCGATAGTAACTTTCTATTAAGTTTCAGATACTAATTTTAACCCGTAACACCTTAAAAGTCAACTATTGGCTTGCATGCTAAGCATGCGCTACAAGCAACGCATCAAATGTACTCAGACCAATCTTTGCACCACGTAAGCTGATGATTTTTGTTATACTGTTTAGGTATGCAGGGATACTTAGACAACTTAGACTTATTCACATTGGCTGTCATCTTCGTGACATTGATCATCTCAATTACTCTACATGAAATGATGCACGCCTTTACAAGCTTTTGGCTTGGCGATGATACTGCCGAACGAGAGGGCAGGATCTCATTTAATCCTCTCAGACATGTTGATCTATTTACAACTATACTTTTACCACTTATAACATTAATTCTCTTTAAGATTCCATTCTTAGCTGCAAAGCCTGTGCCATTTAATCCTGATAGGGTTAAATTTGAAGAGTTCGGAGCTGCTTTAGTAGGACTAGCCGGACCAGCCACTAACTTTTTACTAGCAGCTGCAGGTGCCGCATTTCTTAAATTATTTGGCGCAGACCTCGGTCAGACGGGGCTAGATATACTCGGCATATTTGTTGTTATAAATACTGGTCTTTTTGTGTTTAACATGATCCCAATCCCGCCACTTGATGGTTCGCGTTTGTTGTACGCCTTTGCGCCGGAGCCTATTCAGCGATTTATGGCATCTCTCGAGCAATTTGGAATCTTTATTATCCTTGGTTTGGTACTCATGGTTCCGGCTTTTGGCGATCTTTTAAGCCATCTAAACTCCGTAGTTGTCGACTTCTTGATATAATAGATAGCGGTCATCAGTGGGTTCATACCGGTTTAAGATTATCTTGAATACTTTGTGATTGGGAGATCAATATTTGTTAGGCACTGCGGTGTCTACGTGCGATCACCCACTTGGTCTCGTTGCCAAGTTAATCACGCCGGTCCGTTGATGGCCATTTTCTATTCCTCGGGGTGTGGCGCAGTTGGCTAGCGCGTACGGCTGGGGGCCGTGAGGTCGCAGGTTCAAGTCCTGTCACCCCGACCAGTTCTAAAACGGAATTGCATCTTCTTGTGCCGTAACGGCTGGATCTGGAATTGGTAGACCAAAGTTCTTTGCCACTTTTTCGGCATCTGCCAAAACGCCCATTAGGTCAGGGTAGGGCACTTCGTCAAAAAATTCTTGTAACTGAACACGACGATTCTGAGTAAAGACTGATAAGGCAGCTAAGCCGAGCTTTGCTTCAAAGCGAGCGTAGTAGGCAGTTGTTCGTACCTGTTTATCCTTTGCAATTACTGATAAGTCGAGTGGCTGGGCACTAAAGAGTGTGCCAACATTAGCAGCTAAGTATTCCTTGTGTGCGGCACGCAGACCCGCTACTCGCTCAGATACGAGCGGTAATACTTTTCGTCGAGTCCGCCATTCAACAAATTGACCATATGGATTGTCTTCACGTCGTTGATAATTCTTTTCCCAGTATTGCAATGCGTCGGCCGTTACGTCTGCGCAAGCGGTGAATTCTGTTATCTCGGTTCGACGAACGCCGCACGGCTGACCTTCCATAACTGTGTCGCAGACTACTCCGGATAGCCACGAGGATATTTCGGTTGAAAGATGTTCAACTTGGCTTGCTACCGATGGAACGGCAGCTCGATCGGCACCTTCAAGGTCGGTGTAGCGTTCAGCGCCGCCAAGCCGGAAGTTGTTAACTGATAGTTCTAGTTCTTCAAAAACAGATGGCTCCTGAGAGTCGGGGCCACCAAATTCGGCTTCGGTTTCATCGAAACCTTGCCAATATTCATAGTCAGAAGCTGCCCCAAATTCAGAACTATACATTTTGCTTTTTGTCCCTACTCGTATTGTTACATGACGCGCTTACGGTAACAATATAAAAGGCATTAACTACAACAAGTGCGGTACAATATATGTATCAAGCAGATAAAAATTGTTTATACCAACTACAAAAACAAGACCTCGGAACGATTAATCGAGCCGATTGAACTTTGGTTTGGCTCGAACAAATGGCATCCAGACGAACAGTGGATACTAAAAGCTAAAGACATTGCCAAAGATGAAATTCGTGACTTCGCAGTGGTTCATATTTCGGGCTTCAGTAAGCCAGACCTCAATTTGGCCGACGATGTTGGTCCTATGATAGAGCCATCCGACAACGGTGAACTCCATGTCGCAAAATTATTTGCCGACGGTGGTTCGCGCGGCAACCCTGGGCCATCGGCTCTCGGCTACGTTTTGCTCGACATGGAAGATAACGTAGTCAAGAAACAGGGAAGTTACCTCGGGATTACGACCAACAACCAAGCCGAGTATCAAGCATTACTCGCCGGCATGAAAGATGCACTCGATCACGGTGTCACAGATTTGCACGTGTATATGGACAGTTTATTGGTTATCAATCAGGTGCGTGGTATCTGGAAAATTAAGAATGCCGATCTTTTGCCGCATTTCACCGCAATTCGAGAGTTAATTCCACAATTTGAACATGTTAGTCTGTCTCATGTGCCGCGCGCCATGAATAAATTGGCCGATGCCATGGTCAATGAATGCCTCGATGCTCAATAGGGTATAATAGTTCTTGTCAGATTACTGGCTGATCGCTTGCTTTTAGTAAGAGGAAAGTCCGGGCAACGCAGGGAAGGACAGTCGCTAACGGCGACCGGGGGCAACCCTAGGGAAAGTGCCACAGAAACGAAACCGCCATTTGGTAAGGGTGAAACGAGTGAGGTAAGAGCTCACAATTATGATGGGTGACCATCAAAATCGGTAAACCCTGTCTGTTGCAAGGAGTTATAGCTACAATTAGGTTTCCCGCCGTAGCTATAACGCAAGATCCGCTCGACTGTGTTGGCAACGACATGGCTAGATAGATGATTAGCGCCTCACGCAGGTACAAAACCCGGCTTATAGGTAATCTGATACTAAAAGGAACTTCGTCGCATGCGCGAGGTTCTTTTTTTGTTTGTAATATCTGGTCTAATGAAAACTTAATTAAATCCCATTTTACAAACAAAAACCCGCCTGCAGAACAGACGGGCTAGAACACTAAAGAACAGGAATGCTATTTAGCGGCAGCTTTTGCTACTTCGGCAAAAGTTTTCGGTTCGTTAACAGCAAGTTCGCTAAGGATCTTGCGGTCAAGTGAGATGTTATTCTTCTTAAGACCAGCAATTAAGCGGCTGTAAGTAGTGCCATTTTCACGGGCTGCAGCGTTGATGCGGATGTTCCACAATGAGCGGAATGTTCGCTTGCGATCTTTGCGGTCGCGAGTTGCATTAACAAGCGCACGGGTTACAGCCTGTTTGCCACGACGGATGCTTGAACGATTAGATCGTGTATAGCCCTTAGTCGCTTTTCGAATTTTATTATGACGCTTGCGCGTGGTTACGCCTCGTTTTACTCGCATTATTGAATTCCTAACTTTCGTTTCATGTTCTTGGCACTTTTGCCAGATACTTCTTCTACACCAGCGAAGGTTCGCTTAGTTGAAGCACTCTTCTTTTTCAAAAAGTGGTTAATGGCTGTGTGACGGCGCTGTACCTTACCGGTTTTACTGATCTTGATGCGGTCTTTGGTTCCGCTATGCGTTTTTAGCTTTGGCATTCTGATTGCTCCTTATGACGAAAATTAGTTGTTTACCTGCGAGCTGTGGTTGTTGGTCGACTACGATGGTCTCTCCGAACTGCTCAATTACCTTGTTAGCGAGTGTGAAGCCGATGTCTTTGTGGGCGAGTTCTCGTCCGCGGTAGAAGATAACGATCTTAACTTTGTGGCCATTTTCAAGGAAGCCGGTGACTTTCTTGAGCTTGACCCCGAGGTCATGGTCGCTGATCTTAAGACCAAAACGCATCTGCTTTACTTCGAGGGCTTTGGCGTTGCGCTTGCTCTTTTGGAGCTGTTTTGTCTTCTGGTAGTTGTATTTACCCCAGTCAACAATCTTCGCAACGGGCGGATTTGCATCTGGTGAGATCTCTACAAGATCAAGCCCACGGTCGCTGGCGAGCTGTAATGCTTCGTTTCGCGATAGGACCCCCACCTGCGTGCCGTCCTCGTCGATAACCCGGAGGCTACTTGCTCGAATCGCCTGATTCAAGCGGGTTGCTTTACTAATTGATCGCTCCTTATATTATTTACAGGTAATTTGACTTCGAATTATAACAGGTTAGACAACAGAGGTCAACTGCTGCTGCTTTTTTTGCGGTACTGCAACGCCTCGCTAACATGCGCCACGGTTACAGATTCGCTCGCTTCTAAATCTGCAATAGTACGAGCCACTCGAAGCGTGCGCACATAGGCTCTGGCCGATAAGCCTAATCTGTTAGCTATCTGATTAATAAACAACCTTGTATCAGTTTGAACAAGACCAACTTCGGATAAATGCTGAACAGAGAGGGAGCTGTTTAGCTGACCAGCGCGGTCATGTTGGCGCTGCCATGCATTCTTAACTTGAGTAGCGTAATCCGTAGGTGTGTTTGACGTCGAATTTTCTAGAAGTTCATCGTGATGTGTAGCCTCCATTGCTATAAATATATCGATTCTATCCAGAATAGGCCCTGAGAACTTGCGCTGATACCGTCGGTGATCGCTTGCTTTACAGATACACGAAGTAGTTGTTGAGCCCATAAACCCGCAGGGCAAGGGTTGGCTGTACCAACAAAAACAAAGTCAGCCGGCAATTCAATAGACTGGTTGATAGTTGGCGTTGTTATGGAGTGACTTTCTATCGGTTGACGCAGAGCTTCGAGGGTTTGACGACTGAACTCTGGGAACTCATCGAAGATCAGTACGCCGTTATGCGCTAGGCTAATTTCGCCTGGCTTACCGTAGCGACCGCCACCGACAATAAATTGGGTCGGGGCATTGTGATGCGGCGCTCGGACTTGGCGTTCGTTAAGTACTCGGTCGAAGTTTGTTGAACTTAGGCTATAGATATGGGTTGATTCAAGAATTTCAGTAGTGGTCGGGGCAGGCATCAGGTTAACAAGGCTACGGGCAAGGAGACTTTTACCGGTCCCTGGTGGTCCAATTAGCATGCAGTTATGCCGTCCGGCTGCCGCTATAAGCAACGCCCGTTTGGCTCGTTCTTGCCCAGCAATTCCCTTGAATGGGTTTAAGCACATACCCTCGTTAGGCGCCTTCCTTTGTGTAGTTTGGTGTTGCTCTGGCGTTCTTCCGGTTTTCATAAGAGATAGTAGCTGTTCCACTGATGTAAACCCGTAAGCTTTGATGTTCGGTATAAGTTCTGCCTGTGCCAGATTTGCGCTAGGTACCCAGACATTCTTGATGCCAGCTCGTTGGGCAGCTAGTATTTTACCGATGATGCCCCTGATTGGACGGATTGAGCCATCAAGACCTATTTCGCCAATAACAACTGTGTGGTCAGGCACATTAACTATTGCTGTGTTAGTTCTAGACAGGATGGATAGCAGAATTGCAAAGTCAAAAGACGAGCCTTGCTTGGGTATATCTGCTGGTGCAAGATTAATGATAATTCTTTTTCTAGGGAGGCGTATGTTGCTATTAGATAGTGCGGCTCGGATACGCTCGCGGGCTTCAGTGACTGCACGATTGGTAAAACCGACAATCGTAATATCGGGCAGTGAATTAGCAGTATGACATTCGACCGTGATGATTGTGCCATCGTCTAATACGGTCAGTATTTGGTTTTTGTAATTCATATACCAAGCATAGTCAGGGAATGTTAAATAATGCTTAACAGAAATTAAAAATGACCCACTTTTGATAGTGGGTCATTTGAGCGTTTTTGTTCTTTGATTTTAGTCAAAACGTTCCATCTCTAGTATGGAACAACGGCCTGCGAGAAGCCGTTGTTATAGAGACGTTTTTGTTTTTGAGCACCTAATTTACTCAAGTGCTATACACATCTTATACACAGCGAATAACAGTGTCAATATAATTATGCTTAAAAGCTGTGCATAACTTTTTTATAGTAATTTTTAGCTCTTAAAAATCTGCCAATTCTAATGCCTAGTTGCGCTTAATTTTGAGCACAAATGCTACAAACTTAATACATATAGAATAGACCTAAGGTGATTAACAATATATGAAAAGCTCGAGGGAGCAGGGATCATTAGTATTCAGCCACTCTACACACTAAAAAGTTGAGCTACTTATAATGCACGTGACAATATGGGATGTTCTAATTGCTAACATTAAGTACGATTATGGCTTACTGTAAAACTCTCGCAGTGAGTATGATGAGTTGTATTACTAGAAAAATGTGTGCGTTATCTAAGCGCATTACCGGCCTAACAAAACCCAATTTCGGCTCAAAGTTTGTTCATTCTTTGCAAGACCGTTTGCAAAATTTTTCGTTGCAAAGGACATGATTATGAGCAATGTTCAGATAGACATTGCGCAATAAAAATTTACAAATATGATTAAACTTATTTTTAAATTGTTGTTAGAAAATCTACGAATAATGTACTACAATTTTTTGCCTTGATATAAACTTGTATCTGTATTGTAGCAATTATGACAACTAATATGTATTGACATAAAGCCAATTTCGTAGTAAGCTGAAAGCACGATCAACAAAAATAAAAAGATCAAAGCAATGCCATAACAAACACAAAACACATCATTTCGTCGCTCGCATTTGCCTAAAGCAAATTCGAGCGGTCAGTCAAAGCCACTGCGGACGATAAGCGCTAAATAGTAATTTATACAGAGCGGTTTTATCGTCCCAATCGGCTCGTTTTGGTTTATTTGGTTTTGGATAGGGCCCTTAGCATTGAGGGCTCTATTTATTTGGAAACAAAAATGTACACTGATATATAAATAACTATGGATATTGTTAAGAAATACGCACACTTCATTGGCTTGGCCGCATCTTTAATAGGCATGGGCCTGTTTTTGCTGCTGACTAATCCGAATAGCCTTTCGATCGGCTGGCTGGTTATACCGGTTGTACTGTTATTTTTTATAGCGTACTGCCTGATGCAGGTGTTCTTTAGTGTGTTCCGAACCATGAAGGAGCAGCCCCGTAAGCGTCGGACAGCCGCCATGCTAAGCGCGAGCTTGCTGACGGTTATTGCTATTTTGCAGTCGACCGGAGGAATATCGGGCGCCGACGTGCTGATTTTAGGGCTTATTATTGTAGTTGCAGTACTCTATATTAATAAGTTCTAAAGTGTTATAATTTTAGGTAATTATGGATAATCAACAAACTCCTGTTAACGCTGGTCAAAATGAGCCGGATGATATGCTCCCGCCAGTACAACAGCCACAAATTACAAACGGTAGTCAGCAGCAATTACCAGAACCGCCAGTTCCGCAACAAACGGTACCAGACTCACGGGCGCTTGTTGCGACTCCTGAAGCAGCCGAGAGTGACCTGATTGAAAAGGAATGGGTAGTTAAAGCTAAGCAGATTGTTGATCGAACTGCCGAAGATCCACACCTACAACAGCAAGAACTCACTCGGATTAAAGCCGAGTATCTTAAAAAACGGTATAACCGAGACTTAGGGAGTAAGTAGGACATGGCATTCTTGATCGCCTTACTAGTTGGCATTGTTTGTTTGGCGCTAATTATTGGCCCAATCATCTTTTTCCAGTCTCGCAAGGTGTTGCGTGAGCAAAAGAACTTTGAGCGTGGCCTTAAAATGGTCCCGTTACTCATTCATCTGCCGCCGCCTAGCGAAGATACCGAAAGTGCTAATCGTGACGCTCGTGACGTTATTGACGAAACGATCTCTAAGGCCCAGATTGTCTACAGTATTATTGCTGGAACATTTGAAAAAAGTTTTAGGCGACAGTTTTATGGCCAGCGTCATATTGCCTTCGAAATTGTGGCGCACGATGGCTACGTAAAGTTTTACACGGCTGTTCCAGTTGATTTAGTTGATGTTGTTAAGCAGGCCGTTATTAGTGCTTACTCGTCCGCTCGGCTCGAAGAGGTGAGTGATCACAATATCTTTAATAAGGTCGGACGTATTAGTGGTGTGCTTGGTGGCGAACTAACGCTTAAGGAAAAGTTTGCCTACCCAATTGCAACCTACCAAGATTTAAAGCGCGACCCGTTACAGTCTGTATTGAACGCGCTAAGCACGCTAGATAAAGAAGATGGTGCAGCAATTCAGATCTTATTGCGGCCAGCTAAAGCCGGCTGGACTAAAGAAGCGCACGGCGTTGCTTCTAAAAAGCGCAAGGGCGAAGAAGGCAAAAAG